>JBCCLG010000376.1:0-5785 GCA_039027015.1 Acidobacteriota bacterium
CGGGGCGGGCGCGCTCATCGCGGGCCCAGCTCGCGCGAGAGCCACTCGAGAGTCATTTTGTGGAGGCGCGGATTCTCGAGCAGCAGCTCGGAGCCGTGGGCCTCCGAGCCCGTCACGATCTCGAGCCTTTTGGGCTCGCCGGCCTGCTCGAAGAGCTGGCGGGCGTAGGCGTCGCGTCCGCTATCGCCATCGGCGGCCAGCAGCAGGACGCCGCGCGGCGCGAAGTCCTCGGTCTTGGCGGCCAGGTCCGCCACCGCCTCGGCGTTGCCCGAAAGCACCACGGCGGTCTTGGCTCCCCAGCCGGCGCCGGTGGCGATGTAGGAGAGGTTGGCTCCCACGCTGCCTCCCACCGCCGCCAGGCGCTCCGGATCGACCCTGGGATGCTCGCTCAGCCAGCCGAGGATCGCCTCGATATCCGGCGGCGCAAAGTCCGGGTCGCGAAAGAGCTTCATGAAGAAGGCGCGGTCTAGAATCTCCGGGCGGGTCGAGTCGCCGTGGCCGCGCAGATCGACGGCCAGGGTGTGGAAGCCCATTTCGTGGAGGTCGCGGGCCAGAAATTCGAACTCGGCGCGGCTGCGCTGGGCCTGGTGGAGCAGCAAAACCGCCGGCGCGCGGCCCTCGCCGCGCACCAGGTGGAGGGTGGCCTTGAGCACGGCGCCGTCGGGGCGCTCGAAGGTGATCTCCCGGCCCTCCTGCGGGCCGGCGGCGGTTTCGGCGACGCCCGGCGAAGGCAGGGCGAGCGGCAGAGCGCAGAGGAGGGCGGCGGCGAGGGTGGAGCGGCACAGGGTGCGGGTCATGGGTCCTCCGGGGGTGTGGAGATAGCGGCGGCGGCGGGGGTGAATTCGTCCAGGGCTTCGGCGAGGATGCGGCCGCAGGACTGTCTCGGCGCGGGGATCCCGAGCAGGTGCGAGAGGGTCGGGGCGACGTCGATCTGGCGCGCCGCTGGCGCCGCGCGCCCGGCCGCCACGCCCGGACCCGCGAGGTAGAAGATCGCGTGCATGTCCCGCCGGCCGGGCCAGAATCCGTGGCTGCCCTGGCCGATGGCGAAGGGCACCGGGTAGAAAATGGCGCCCGGCGTGCGCCGCGAGTCGCGCTCGGTGGGGTAGTAGCCGGGCGCGAGGTCGAAGTAGAGATCCCCGGTGGTGGGTCCCAGGGCGGAGAAGTCCTGGAGCTGGCTGCGCGTAAAGACCCGGCGCACGGGGCGCCGTCCCGAGGCCTGGTCCACGGCTCCTAGCAGGGCGTTGGCCGCCCGCTCGACCGCGCGCCCGTGCTCTTCGGGCGGCACGATGCCGCCGGTGAAGCGGTCGGCGTTGACGCGCAGGAAAAAGTTGCTCTCCGCCGGCAGAATCCGGGTGCGCGCGAGGTCGATGGAGCCGTCGTCCGCGAACGCAAGAAGGCCGGCCCGCTCGAGCAGGCCGGGCAGGTAGAGAAGTCGACTGACGCCGGCCATGCCGTGGTCGGAGACCAGGGCGAGCACCGCCTCGTCCGCCGCCAGCCGCGCGAGGCTGCCGAGCCAGCGGTCGAGGTGGCCAAAGAGGCGGGCGTAATACGGCCACAGCCTGGCCGCCGTGGAAGGGTCGTAGACGCCGCTTTGGGGGTCGAGGGCCCCCAACCACGCGTGGCCCGCCTGATCGGAGATCGGGCTGTAGAGAAAGAGCGCGTCCGGCCGCCAGGCGCGCCACACGAATTCGGCGCCGGCGAGGCGCAGGTCGAGGTCCTTCGCCACGATTTCTAGCAGCCGCTCCTCCGCTCGGCCGTCGCCGCCCGCGGTGACAGGCTCGCCGAGGGAGCCGCGAACGTAGGCGGGGAAGGGCACGTCGTGAGAGCCGCTGTCGACGGCCAGGAAAGCGGCCGCCTGCTCGGCGTCGTGCCGCCCGACGCTTTGGGTCGCCCGTCGCCTGTAGAGCACCATCGAGGAGGCGTCGCCCGAAAGCTCGAAGAGCCGGAAGGAGGTGAGCCCCGAGGCCTCTTCGCCGCCGCCGTCGCCGTCGCCGCCGCCGCGCAGGCGCAGGAGCGGGCTCCAGCTTTCCTGCCTGGGAGCCGAGTGAGCGGTCCTGGCCTCGAGCAGCGCCGTCGCCGTCACCTCGCCGCCGGCGCTCTCGCGCAGCAGCAGGCGATCGTAGCCCGGGCTGGGGTCTTGGTCGCTATCGAGAATCAGCGCCGAGAGCCCCGCGATCCCGAGCTCGACCTCGCGCACCGCGCCGGCGTGGGGCGGCAGATCGCGCCAGCCCGCCTCGGCGGCGGCGGCGGCCGTCAGCTCGGGGCCGATCGCCGCCGCCGTGTAGACACGGGCCGCGGCGATCTCGCCCTCAAAGCCGCTGAAGGAGGTGTAGAGGGGAGCGTCGAGATCGTCCCCTAAGTCGGCGTGGGGGATGTATTGGGTAGCCGAGAGGACCACGGTTTTTCTGCCCGCCCGGGCGGTGGTGGCAAAGAGAGGCTCGGCGCGCAGCGGACGCGACGAGAAGCCGCGGCCGGTTTCGAGCAGGGTGTGGCCGGCGAGGTTGCCGTCGCCGGCTCTGCGCAGCGCCGCCAGCGTGCGGTTGGCCGCGATGCCGTTCACCCCCGGGCCGCAGCCGGTGTAGATCGACGCGTGGGACGGCGCGGTCTTGGTCGGCAGGGTGCCGTAGAGGTGGGCCGCGCTGGTGCCGCGCGCGCGCAGGGCGGAGAGGTGGGGAAGCCGGCCCTCCTCGAGCAGGCGGTCGATCTCGACGTCGCCGCCGCCGTCCCAGGAGACGAAGATCAGCCTGCTGGCGGCGTTTTCGCCGCCGTCCTTCGCGGCATCGGCCGCGGCGCCCGCGGTGGGCAGCATCAGCAGCGCGAGGGCCGCGCCCGCGAGGGCGAAACGAGGCCGGCGTCGTGCCGGCTCGGGGGGCGATCCGGTGGTCTTGCTCATGGGCCGGCAAGCTATCAAAGCCCGCGTCAGCCGCTCCAAATCTCTTCATGACCGCCGTCCGGCGTGCGCGGGCCGTCGCCCGAGGTGGTCACCCAGGCGTGAAAAAGGCGGTCCGTGCGATCGCGGCGCGTTCCGAGGTGCAGAGTCGGCTCGAGTCCGCAGCGGCTCCACAAATCGAGCAGCAGCATCGAGCGTTTGAAGCAGCGGCCGTAGCCCCAGGGGGGTAGCCAGCTCTCGAGCCGGCGGACGACGGCTGCGAGGGCGCGCGGGCGTCGCCGCCGCGGAGAGCGGGCGCTCCAGGTCCGCACGCTCCGCATGCGGACGGCCAGCTGGTCGAGGGATTCCTGGCGGTGACGGAAGAGGCGGCAGGAGGCCCTCGCGACGGCCGGCAGGGCGCCGAGCCCGAAGAGCCCCTGGAGGAGGCGGGTCGAGGCGGCCTGGGCGGCTGCTGCGGCGCGAGACATGGGCGCGATTCTACGCCTCGACTACACTTGGTTGCCCAGAGTCACCCGCTCAGAGTCACCCGCCCGGACTTATCCGCACTCCCATCCCGCGGATCCCCAGCCTCGATGCCGACCGCCGCCGCCCCCTCGCCCGCCTCCCTCACGCCGCCCCCCTGGGCGGTGGCGCTCTTTCGCTGCTCGCTTTGCCCGGGCTCGCTCGAGGCGGGCGCCGGCGGCGAGCTCTTCTGCACCCGCTGCGCGGCGCGCTACTCGGTGGATCGCGGGGTGGTCGACTTTCTCGGCGATCCTCACCCGGCGGTGGTGAGCGAGCGCCGGGCGGTGGCCGCGATCGACGCCGGCGAGATCAGCCTGCCGGTCGCCGAAGCACCGGACGGAGGCGAGGGCGAGGAAGGGGGAGCGGAGCGGGCCTTTCGCCGCCATGTGGAGCAGAGCCGCCGGCAGCTGCGGCGCGTTCTGGCGAGCCGCCCCCTCGAGCCCGGAACCACGGTGGTCGAGCTGGGCGCCGACAGCTGCTGGGCCAGCCAGCTCTTTTTGGACGCCGGCTGCCGGGTGCTCGCGGTCGACATCACCTCCCCATCTGCACCTGGCCGAGCGCGCCTCCGACCCCAACCTCTGCCGGCTGCAGAGCGATATGAACGCCCTGCCGCTCGCGGACGCCAGCGTCGAGACGGTGTGGGCCACGGCGGCGGCCCACCACTCGTGGGATCTCGGGGCGACCTTCCGCGAGGCGGCCCGCGTGCTCAAGCCGGGCGGCCGCCTCTATTTCTGCTGCGAGCCCATGCCCTCCTGGCTGCGCTGGCCCCTCGGCCTGGCGGTGGGCGACGCCGAGCGCGAGCTGGGGATTCACGAGACTTGGGTGCCCCGCTGGCGCTGGCTGGCGCTGGCGCGCCGGGCGGGTTTTAGGGTCCGGCTGGTCTTTCCCGAGCTGAGTGACGCCCAGATGGCCGAGCGCCTCCGCGCGCGCTCGGTGCCCGACGCGCTCGCTCCGGCCCTAGGCGCTCTCGTTCGGCCCGCGCTGCGGGTCCTCCAGGTCTCCATCCACCTGGTGGGCCGGCTCGAGACCTGACGGCAGCGGCCCGATCTCGTGGCCCGGGGGCGAGTCCTCGGCGAGAAAGCGCCACCACCTGCGAAGGTCGCGGCGGGCGACCTCCACGGCCTCGAGATCGCTCCAGTCGACCGGCGCCGGGCCGTCCGCGAGCCCGTGGCGCGCGGCCAGATGCGGCTCCACGAGATCGAGAAGACGAGATGAGAGATGGCGCGGCCGCCCCTGGTCCGCCTCCCGAGCGGTGCGCAGCAGGCCGCGCGCCTCCTCGAAAACGACGCGGGCCTTCTCGAGGTCGCCCCGTCTACGGCGATGCTCGGCGAGCAGAAAGAGGGCTTCGGCCAGCTCGAGCTGCCCAGCAAGCGAAGGCTCGCCCTCTTGGGCCAGGCGAATATTCTCCGCCGCAGCCTCGAGGCCTTTTCCCCTCGCCGCGCCGTCTGCTCGGAGAGCGATCCATCTCTCAAGCATTCCGAGGGCCCAGTAGGCCTCGCTGCCCCCGCGCAGATCGAGACCGGCGGCGAGCTGGCGGCGCGCGTGGTCCACCGCCGAAGCGATTTCCTCCTCCGCTACGAGACCGGCCCGCAGTCTCTGAAGAAGGATCCAGGCGGCATCCTCAGCCGTCTCGGCCTCGGAGGGGTCGCCGGCTCCCGAGTTCACCAGCTCCTCGCAGCGGTTGGCGGACAGACGAACGGCCTCCGGGTCTGCGAGACCCTGGACCCGCAGAGACAGCACCGAGAAGCAGTGGGAGAGCTCTTCCCAGGAAGGAGCTGAGCTCCCAGCGCCGCCGGCGCCTCGGGTTCGCTCGAGCAGCTCCGAGGCCTTGGAGAGGCTTGCGCGCGGATCGAGGCCGCGCATGGCTCGCACGTCGGCCCGCGCCACCTCGAGATCGATGGCGTACCGGAGCGCCAGCTCGGACGCGTCGTCACCGCGGACGAGAGGCGCCAGCTCCTCGAGGGCGTTGTCGAGCATCGGTTCTGCCTGGCTGCCAAACCTCACGGCGCGGATCGCGTTGGCGAACCAGATCTCGGCCAGAAGAAGCCTGCCGCTCCGCCAGGTTGGCCGAGCCTCTCGACCCCTGGAGGCCGCCTCGAGCGCCGCGCCGAGGTGTTTGCCGACGGTTTCCGCGTCCGGGGCAACAATTCCCAAATTGAGATGCGACCTCGCCAGAACCTCCAGCGAGAGTGCGTCTTCGGGCGCTCGCTCGAGTCCCTCGCCGCTCAGCCGGACGGCCTCATGGTAGAAGTCGTCGGCGGACTCCTCTCCGCGCTCCGAGAGATGACCCGCGATGGTGGAGGAGATGAGCGCGGCGTGGCCGTAGGCGAGCACCGAGCCCGAATCGGTCTGAATGGCCTGCTGGCACGGCTTCAAATAGCGCCAGCGTCCCTC
>JBCCLG010000377.1:0-5784 GCA_039027015.1 Acidobacteriota bacterium
CGGAATTTTCGGCGACTCCTTCGGTACCGCGACGATCTCGAACGTGGCGATCTCCGGCAGCGGCGGCGCGCTCAGCCTCACCACGGGCACGCTGGCGGCTGCGTTCGACAGCCTCGAGTCCACCAGCGGCGTGAACGGCGTCAGCCTGGCGAGCACCGACGGCATTTTTTCGGTTGCCGGCAGCACGAGCCTCAACGGGAATACCGCCGCCGGCCTGCTGCTGACCTCGGTCGACGGCGCCGACCTCGATTTCGGCCAAACCACGATCGGCAACACCACGGCGCCGCCGATCGGCCTTCGGGCGAGCGGCAGCTCGACGACGACCCTCGACTTCGCCTCGCTGTTCGCCTCGAGCAGCGGCACGGTCACCCTCGACCTGAACGGCGCCGGCACGGTCCAGATCGCCGGCTCCGCGAACTCACTGGAGGCCAACAACAGCCAGGCGATCTCGATCGTCAACACCGCTTTTAACGGCACCTTTGCCACCCTCTCCGCGGACGGCCTGGGTCGCGCGAGCAGCGCCATTAACCTCGTCCGGCTGAGTGATCCCGACGCCTCGCCAGCTCTGGTCGTGAGCCAGGCCACCGTCGATAACTACGCGGGCGGCGGCTTTGTTGCGACCAACAGCAGCGGCGACGTCTCGATCCTCTCCGGCTTCTTCGGCGGCACAAGCGACGTTTCCGGCGCGGGCTTCCCGGCGATCGATATCAATGGAGGCACCGGAGACGTCTCGATCTCGGCGAGCCTCGCCAATCGCAGCGACCGAGGCATCGAGATTTCGGGGCGCGGCGCCGGCACCGTCACGCTGGCTGGGACACTCAGTCTGACGGGTAGCGGCCTCAATATCTCGTCCAATACCGGCGGCTCTTCTGTGCTGAGCGGTTCCGTGAAGACGTTCAACACGGGCGCCGACGACGCCATTGTCGTGGCGAGCAGTGCCGGCCATACCGTGAGCATCACGGGTGGCCTCCTCGATGTCGGCACCACCACCGGCACCGCGATCGAGGCCGCCGGAGGCGGGGTTCTCAACATCTCCGGGAACAACAACACCGTGGCGTCGGCGAACGGGAAGGCCCTCGACATCAGCGGCGTGCGCACGGGCATTCTGCTCACGAGCGTGGCGTCCACCGGCAGCGCGACCCAGGGTATCGACCTCAACGACCTGCTGGACGGCTCGGCCTTGACGGTGACCGGCACGACGAGCGTCACCAACTCCGGCCAGGAGGGGATCTTCATCGCTTCTGCCGCCAATGCGGCGATCGATCTCGACTTCCAGGGCACCACCACGATCAACAACCCCACCGGGGAAGCCATCGAGGTCATCCGTGCCGCCACCAACGGCGGCGGCACGGCCTCGGATATCGACTTCGGCCAGCTCGACATCATCAACCGGAACGGCTCCGGCGTGCTGCTCGACAACATCACGGGCACCTTCGATCTCGGCGCCACCACCATCGCCAACCCCAACGGGGCGGGCGGCTACGGCATCCGCGTCGAGGACTCGAGCGCAGACTTCCGGGTGGCGTCGGCCGCCATCTCGAACACCAATCAAACCGTCGCCACCACCGATCCGGGCTCCGACGGGGTGCCCGACAACGAAGGCGACGGCGACGCGATCTTCATCACCCGAATGACCGGCAGCTTCACCCTCGCGGGCGGGACGCTCAGCAACCTGGCGACCGACGGAATCGACTTCCGCGGCTCGGCGGATCTCACCGTCACCGGGGTGACGATCAACAATATCGGCACCGGCTCGGGCAACGTCAACCCGACCAACGACAACGGCATTTTCGCCCTCGACGTGACGGGGAATATGCTGATCCGCAACGGCACGATCTCGAGGTTTGAAGCCGGTCTCGGTCAAGACGACTCGGGAATCAAGGTTCTGAACACCGGCGTCGACTTCGGGGAAATTCGCGTCGACAACGTGGAGTTCTTCAACAGCTTCGTGTCGCTCGCCGGCAACCGCGGCTTTGAGTTCCAGGGTCGAGGAACCACGAACGGCAACATCGTGATCGAGAATTCGACCTTCCGCGGGCTGAGCGGCGACGGCATCGGCATCAGCCACGGCAACTCGGGCGGCGGCGGCACCCTCGATGTGGTGGTGCGGAACACCGTGCTTCGCGACTCCGACGCCCTGACGGGCGCTTTCGGCGGCATGCAGCTGGGAGTCATCGGCACCGCGGTGGTCAACGCCAACGTGCAGGGCACCCAGTTTCGCGACCTCTACCCGTCGAACGCCAACAACGGGATGTTCGGCACCACCGTGCAGGAAGACGGCAGCCTCGTCTTGACCGTCCACGACTCTGATTTCAATCAGACCGACGGCCGCCTCGGGATCTTCCTCTCCGCGGGCAATAGCGCCACGCCCACCGACGACCCGGACGGCCTGGACTTCACCGTTCACGGGAGCCGCTTTAGCGATACCGACGACGAAGGTCTCCTCGTCGATATCCGCGGCTCCGCGCTCAACAACGGCAGCCCCGGCCAGATCCGCTTGATCCGCAACGGCATCGGCGACGGCACGGGCCTCCTGCCGGTAGGGAACGACGGCTTCGAAATGGGCGCCACCTTCAGAGTGCGCAACGACGCCAAGACCGTCCAGATGCTGCTGCACGAAAACCGTATTCGGAACTTCAGCAATTCGAGCGGTGATGAGAGTCTCGACGTCGACATCGAGGACAGCGCGACCGTCAACGCCACGATCACGGGCAATTTCTTCTCCACGATCTCCACCGATCCGACGCATCAGGCGACCCTCGACGCCGAGGATTCATTCGCTATCTTCAACCTCGCCTACCGCAACAATACCCACTCGGAGGCCGCCGGCAGCGGCAACGGTTCCGCCCTGCTCGATAACTCGGCGGGAGCGACCTTCAACGTCAGCCAAAGCGGCAATACGCCGGCCCCCACCAGCACGGGCACCCTCGGCAGCGTCGCCTCGGTCACCCTGCCGACCGGCAAGCTGATCCCGACCTCCGCGAGCATCGCGCAGACCGCGAGCGTCAACGCGGCCTACGCCAACGCCCTCGGCGTTCTGGTGCTCAACCGCGACGGCAGCGTCGCCACCGGGGTCACCGTGAGCTTCGCCGCCCCCGCGTCTGGCGCTGGCGGCATCTTTCCGAGCGGCAACACCGCGGTGACCGACGGTTCCGGCATCGCCACCGTGCCGCTCTCCGCCAACGCCGTTCCGGGCTCCTTCGAGGTCACCGCGTCGGCCTCCGTTGGGGGCAGCACGGAAACGGCGAAATTCCTGCTTCGCAATCTCGAGTAAAGGCAACACCCACTCAGGTAAGGAGGTCGAGATGTCAGAGCCATTCCTGGCCGAAGTCCGAATCATCGCTTTCAACTTCGCACCGCGAGGCTGGGCCTTTTGCGACGGGCAGATCCTGCCGATCAATCAAAACCAGTCCCTCTATTCGCTGCTCGGCACCACCTACGGCGGCGACGGACGGACCTCCTTCGGTCTGCCGGACCTGCGCGGGCGCGTGCCGATGCACATTGGTGCGAGCAACGGAACCGCGCACCGGGAGGGGCAGAAGAGCGGCGAGGAGACCCACACCCTGAGCATCGCGGAAATGCCGAATCACCAGCATTCGGCCGCGGTGACGGCGGCGGTCGCCACCTCGGACGAGCCGGTGGGGGAGCTGCCCGCGAGGGCGGCCGAGAACATCTACGGCGCGGCGGCTGCGCTTCGGCAGATGGGGAGCGGCACGGTCGCCAACGTGGGCGGCGGCCAGGCCCACAACAACATGCAGCCTTACCTCGCCATCAACTTCGCGATCGCCCTCAGGGGCCTTTTCCCTTCGCGGAATTAGGAGAGCCCCGATGTCAGAACCCTTTGTCGGTGAAGTTCGTATGTTCGCGGGAAATTTTGCGCCTCGGGGCTGGGCCTTCTGCGATGGCCAGCTTCTCGCCGTTTCCCAAAACGACGCCCTTTTCAGCCTCCTTGGAACAATCTACGGCGGCGATGGCCGTACGACCTTCGGCCTGCCCGACCTGCGCGGACGCGTGCCGATCCACCCTGGATCGGGTCCCGGCCTTTCTCCGAGGCGCCTGGGCGCCAAAGCCGGATCCGAGAACGAGACGCTGACCGTCAACCAGCTGCCCTCGCATTCCTCCGGCATGCAGGCCTCCACCAACGCGGCCAGCACGCCGAATGCGCCGAACAACGTCTTCGCCCGCAGCGTGGGAGACGCCTACGCCTCGGACTTTTCGCCGGCGAATATGAGCAACGCCACGATCTCCAACGTGGGCGGCAGCAGGTCGCACAGCAACTTGATGCCTTTCCTGTGCATCAACTTCATCATCGCCCTCTTTGGCATCTATCCCTCCCGTCAGTGAAGGAGCCCGATCATGTCCGAACCCTTTGTCGCAGAGATCCGCATCTTCGCGGGTAATTTCGCGCCGCGCGGCTGGGCTTTTTGCAATGGCCAGCTCCTGCCGGTCTCTCAAAACACCGCTCTTTTTTCCCTCATCGGCACCACTTACGGCGGCGATGGCCGCACAACCACGGCCCTGCCGAATCTGATGGGCCGAGTCCCAATGCATCCGGGCCGCGGCCCCGGGCTGACCTCGAGACGGCTGGGGCAAAGAGGCGGCTCTGAGATGATCACTCTGTCCGAAGCGCAGATGCCGAACCACACCCATCAGATGGTGGCTTCTGAGGAAAGGGGAGAGACCAACAACCCCCAAAACAGCTACCTCGCCCAGGGCCTCGATCAATACGCCAAAACCTCCGACGGCAGCAAGCTGGCCTCGGTGGCTCTTCCCTCCGTGGGAGGGAGCCAGGCCCACAACAACCTGCAGCCCTTCCTGGTGATGACCTTCATCATCGCCCTGGTGGGCCTCTATCCGTCGCGCTCGTGATCCGGCGCCCTGGATGAGAACCCGAACCACGCTGCGTCCGGCTGCAGAAAGCGACCGGGACTTTCTCTTCCGCGTCTACGCCAGCACCCGCACCGAGGAGCTGGCTGCGGTGCCGTGGAGCGCAGAGGAGAAAGAGGCCTTTCTGCGCTTTCAGTTCAAAGCCCAAAGCACCTACTACGACGACGTTTTCCAGAACGCGGAGTTCAGCGTCGTCGAGCTTCAAGGGGAGCCCATCGGTCGTCTCTACGTCGACCGCCGGGAGGACGAGATCCGCCTGATCGATATCGCCCTGCTGCCCGCCCATCGAGGCTCGGGTCTGGGCGGAGAGCTGATGGCCGACATTCTCGCCGAGGGCCAGCGCAAGGGTCTTTTGGTGCGCATTCACGTGGAGCACAACAACCCGGCCATGCACCTCTATCGCCGGCTCGGCTTCGAGAAGATCGAGGAGCAGGGCGTTTACTGGCTGATGGAGTGGACGCCCCCAACAAAAGCACCGTCTGTTCAAGCCGAGAGGCAAGAGGAGTCGTTCGATGTCTGAAGAGCTTTCCGCCGAGCGGGTTAAACCGCACCATAACCAAGACTTCAGCCAGTCTACGCTCGAGGGAGAGGGTGAGCTCACCGCCCAGCTCGTGGAGGTCAACGAGCTGAAGGGCGATACGACCCGCGACGACCGCACGCCCTTCTCGCTGATCTTCAAGGGGCCCCAGGACGTCCTTCACGAGCAGCAGTGCTTCAAGGTCGCCCACCCCGAGCTGGGGGAGCACGTGATCTTCATCGTGCCCCTGGGGCCCGATCCCGAAGACGAGGAGCGCAGGCCGCTTTACGAGGCGGTCTTCACCTGATCGCGGTGCGGCTCTCGAGATAGCGGGCGACGACCTCCAGGACCTCGTCCTGCTCGGCTTCGCTCATGTAGGC
>JBCCLG010000378.1:0-5776 GCA_039027015.1 Acidobacteriota bacterium
CCACGTCGGCGCCTTTTTCGCTTAGTTTTTCGAGCTAGGGTGCCAGCTCGGCAGGGCGCGTTCCCTCCACCGTCACGTCCCCTCGGGTCAGCGCGGCGCCGATCAAGTAGGTGCCGGTTTCGATGCGATCGGGAATGACGTCGTGCTCGGCGCCGCCCAGGCGCTCGACCCCTTCGATGGTGATCGTCTCCTCGCCGGCCCCCTCGATGCGCGCGCCCATGGAGGTGAGCAGCCGCGCCAGGTCGACGATCTCGGGCTCGCAGGCGCAATTCTCGAGCACCGTGGTGCCGCGGGCGAGGGAGGCGGCCATCAGCAGATTCTCGGTGCCGCCGACCGTGCGCTTGTGAAAGCGGAAGCGCGCGCCCCGCAGCTCGCGGCACCGCGCCTCGACGTAGCCGTGCTCGAGGCTGACCTCGGCGCCCAGCGCCTCGAGGCCCGCCAGGTGCTGGTCGACCGGCCGCACGCCGATGGCGCAGCCGCCGGGCAGCGACACCCGTGCGTGGCCCCGCCGAGCGAGCAGGGGGCCCAGGACCAGGACGCTGGCGCGCATGGTTTTCACCAGATCGTAGGGCGCCTCGCCCGCGTTGCCGCGATCGCGCACCCGAAGCACCGCGGCGTCGCCTTCATCGCGACCTTCGACCCCCAGGTGCTCGAGCAGCCGGCGCATGGTTTGGATATCCCGCACCCCGGGTAGACGCCGCAGGGTCAGCGGCTCGTCGGTCAGAAGCGAAGCCGTCAGGATGGGCAGGGCTGCGTTCTTGGCGCCGCTCGAGCGGATGACGCCCTCGAGCCGGCAGGGTCCTTGGAGAATCAGCTTGTCCATGGGAAGAAAAAGGGCTCCGAAGAATCAAAAGGGTGCGCTGGGTCTGAGCGGTGGCCGAAAAGGCGACATCGCCGCCGCCGCCGCGGGCTTGCGGGGACTCGATCCGCCGCCTTTCGGGAACGACGTCAGTCTAGAGAAGAGATGTGGCGAGGGGGTGACGAGACCTCGGCGAGCTTGGCTGGAATTAGGCTATGTGTCTCTCGATCGGCGGTTTTATGGGGCATCATTTGATCAAGGTGTCTGGGCATATATAGATCGCCCAATCCTTGTCGCCCACTCGGGCGCGTGCTACGGTACCGCGGTCGGACCCCAATCGAGGGTCTCTCCGGTTTCCCATCGCCTCGCAGCAAACCCGATTCAGCCAACCTCCCGAGAGCGCTCGCCGCGCGCGGATGGGCCATCGCGCCCTCTTCCTCCGCCGCTCGATCGCCCGTTGAGGAACGCGGGTACGGCGCGCCGGGCGAGCCGCGGAGAGCCTCGGCCCGGGCCGGCGGCGAAGCTCCGGCGCCACGCTGGAGCCCAACGAAGACGCCCGTACGGCGGGCGGTAGAAGCCCCGCCCTGGCGGGCAAGGAGATAGCGGACATGTCAAAGAGGATCTATGTGGGTAACCTGCCGTTCACTTCCACCGAAGAGGAGATTCGAGAGCTTTTCGAGGCCTTCGGCTCGGTGACCTCGGTGAGCCTGATCAGTGATCGCGAGACCGGCAGACCTCGCGGCTTCGGCTTCGTGGAGATGGCGGACGGCGCCGACGAGGCCATCCAGGCGCTCGATCAGAGCAGCCTCGGCGGCCGCACCCTCAAGATCAACGAAGCGCGTCCTCGCGAGCAGCGCGCCCCGCGCTGGTAGAGGGCGGCCTGACCGATCGGGCGAGGCGGCGGCGCTATCCGTCCGCTTCGCCCGTCGCCCGCTTCGCGGGCTGGCCGGCCGGGATCATTCGTAGACCATCCAAAGCGGTCCGGGAAAGAGCCACGAAAGGCCGACCCGCAGCCGGTCGCGCCAGTTGATCCAGTTGTGGCCGTCGCGGGCCTCAACCCAGCGCACCTCCATGCCGGTGTCCTGCAGCAGGGGCACCATCGAGCGGTTTTCGTAGATCAAGCTCTCGTAGGTGCCGCAGGACATGAAGACCCGCTCGCTCGGTCGGCCGGGTCGACGCCGGAATTCGTTGACGAAGCGGACCACAGGCTCGAAGGCCGGGCCGCGCCGATTGGGGCCGATATCGGTGAAGGCGAAGGAGCCGGACTGCAGCAGCAGCCGGCTGTAGAACCCAGGATTGCGCCAGGCGGTGGAGAGGGCGGCGACGCCGCCAAAGCTAGCGCCCATGAGGCCGCGGTGGGCGGGGTCGTCGCGCAGCGGCCAGCGATCCTGCAGATGCGGGGTCAGCTCCTCGGTGAGAAAGCGGGCGTGGGCCGGGTTGTCCGGGTATTCGTCCAGGCGCTCCGCGGCGTTGGTGAAGGCGACGATCATCGGCGCCACCTCCAGGCGGTGGATGAGGTTGTCGAGCACCGTCTTGAGACCCGAATATCGCAGGTAGTCGTGGCCGTCGTGCACGATCAGCAGCGGGTAGCGCCGAGTGCGCCGGAAGCGCGCCGGCAGGTAGAGGAGAACCCGCCTCTCTTCCTTGAAGGCGTCGCTCCACAGGCTGGTCTGCACGATTTCGCCCGGGCGGGTTTCCTCGTGCTCTCGGGTCCACTCCGGTCGCTCGGTGCCGCTGGTGCGCACCACGGAGTTGGCGCCAAAGGGATCCAGGGCGCGCTCGCGGTTGAGCGGGTCGAGGATCCACCGATGCCCGCCGTCGGTGATGATGTTGAGCTTGTACTGCAGGGTCGAGTCGCGCGGCAGCTCGAGCACCAGGTACCAAAGGTCGGTCTCCGGCGCGCGCTCGAAGGGCTGGGAGGTTTCCAGGCCGAAGATGAAGTGCTGGAGCAGAACCGCCTCGGCCTCGCCGCGAAAAACGAAGGTGATGGACGTTCCCTCGACGATCGGGAAGGCGCGGCCCTCGCGGCCGAAGAAGGCGTCGAGGGCCTCGGGGCTCGGCGGGCCGCCCTCGAGCAGGGCGTGGATGGCGAGCTGGGTCACCGCGACTCCAGGGGCTCGAGTCGCCCGTCGGTGGTGAGCTGGAGGGTGCCCGAGCCGCGCTGCCAGCCAAAGCCGGTGTCGCCGCGGCTTACCGAGCAGCGCTCGTCGAGCACCACGCAGGTGTCGGGGGAGAAGCGGCGGGCGAAGAGGCTGACGCGCACCGGATCCTGGAGCTGCAGGCGCTTGCGCGCGTGGGGTAAGGGCACCAGGCCGCGGTAGAGGCCTAGACCGGCGTCGAGCACCTCGGGGTTGCCGGCCCCCTGGGGCGGCGAGTCGTGAAAGAGGATGACGCGTTCCCCCAAAGCCATAGCGCCCGCCGACCAGGCGAAGATCGGCAGGTTGTCGAAGAGCGGCAGGACGCTGAACAGGCGCATGCGGTTGAGCAGCACGGCCACGTGGCCGCCGGCGATGGCCACCGCCCTCGAGCCGGCGAGGATCTCGGAGAGCTGCTCGCGATGCTCCGCCACCGCCTGGCGCCTCGCCGGCTGCCAGGCGCGCTGAAACTCCTCGTGCACCTCGGCGAGGCGCTGGAGATGCTCGCGATCGAGATTGCGGATCGCCTCGATGGCGGAGGCCCGGGCCTGATCGATGATGTCGGCCTCGTCCTCCCCGCGCCGCATTAGCTCCCGGGCGGGCTCGAGCACGAAGTCGAGCCGATAGCGGTAGAGGCGCTGGACCGCCTGCAGGCGGTCCTGGCGGGCGCGATGGGCCCTGAACAGCTCCGGATCGCGGGCGAAGACGTCCTCACAGCGCGAGTGGAGGCGCAGATCGACGAGCGGCCGCCCGAGGTGCTCGCGCAGCTCGTCGATCTCGCCCTCGCGCTCCTGCCAGCCGGCGGTGATCGTGGCGACCTGCCCGTCGACCGCGAGTCGGTCGAGCTCCGGGCGGAGGATCGGCTCGAGACGCTGGGGTCCGAGGAGGGTCAGGCTCGCCATGCCCCATTATCGCGGATTTCTCGAGCCGCGTCTCATCGAAGGCGCGTCGGGCTACGGCGCTCGTTCTCCCCACAGGGCGCAGGACAGGGCGGCGACGGCGGCGGTCTCAACCCGCAGGATGCTCTCCCCCAGGCCGACAGGCAGGCCGCCGCGCGCCTCGATTTCGACCAGATCACCGGCGGTGAGTCCGCCCTCTGGACCGATCACGAGGCTGACCGGCGAGCTCCCGGCGGGCAGCCTCGAAGCGAGCGGTGAACCCCCGGGCACCAGGGCGAGGATCGGCCGCGGGCTCTCGTCGAGGGCGTCGGCCATCGGGCGCAGACCCGAAATCTCGGGCATCCTCGCCCTGCCGCACTGCTCGACGGCCGAGCGCGCCACGCGCTGCCAGCGCCGCGCCGCGGAGTCGCCGTAGCTTCTCGACAGCCGCTCGGTGGCCACGAAGACCAGGCGGGAGACGCCCAGCTCGGTCGCTTTTTCGACCAGCCAGCTGGCCCTCTCGGGCCGCGGCGCGCCCACCAGGAGATCGACCCGGCGCGCCGGCTCGCGGCTGCCGAGGGCTTCGCCGAGGCGCAGGGTGGCGCTCCGCCGGTCGACTTCGGTGACGGTGGCGAGGCGCGCCGATCCGCGGCCGTCGACCACCCGCAGCCGGTCGCCGAGGCGCAGCCTGCGAGCCCTGAAGAGGTGGCGATAGGCGTCGCCCTCGACCTCGAGGGGCTCGTCGCCGGCGAGAAGCTCCGGGCGGGTGAGGTAGGTCGCCGCCGCGGCCTCTCGAGGGTCGTCAGCTCGGCCGCTGCTCTTCACGGCTGCTCGCGGAGCCTCAGAAGAAAGGACAGCCACTCCGCCTCGCGCTTTTCGCCCTCGACCTCCAGGCCGCAGGACCGAAAGCGCGCCGCCAGCTCGTCGCGGCGCTCGAGAAGGTTGCCGGAGCTGATCAACGCGCCGCCCGGCTTGAGGGTCGCGACCAGGCGGGGGAGATCGCCCAGGATCCTCTCGGGCAAGACGTTGACCAGCAGCAGGTCGAAGCGCGGCCCTGTGACGAGAGCGCGCGCCGTGGCGGCCACGAAGCGAACGGCGCAGCCCGAGACGGGCCCCCCGGCTCGGGGCGCGCCGGTCGAGGTGGAGTCCCGGGCGCGGTCCCTCAGGTGGTTGCGCCGGGCGGTGATCACCGAAGGTGAATCGAGGTCGAAGCCCACGACCTCGGCGGCGCCCAGGCGGGCGGCGGCGATCGCCAAAATGCCGCTGCCCGTGCCCGCGTCGAGCACCCGGCGGCCGGCGAGATCGATCTCCTCGAGCCAGCGCAGCATCAGCCGCGTCGACTCGTGGCTGCCGGTGCCGAAGGCGTTCTCGGCCGGCACGTGGAGAAGAACGCGCCCGGGCGGCGGCTCCTCCGCCTCGTCCCGGGGGTCGACCCGAAAGCGCTGACCGACGTCGAACGGCCGGCACTGCGCCCGATACGTCTCGAGCCAGTCGCGGTCGGCGACGGCCTCGGAGAGAAGCTCGCGCACCCGGGGGCCGAGCTGTCGGGAGCTCAGCTCCTCGGCATCGGGCTCTCGACCCTCTTCGAACCAGGCCTCGAGAATCGACAGACCGCGTTCGCGCCCGGGCTTGATCTCGCAGCCGAGGGAGCCCAGCCGCCAAAGCGCGGCCGACAGGCTCTCTTCCTGCTCTTCCGGCACCTCGAAGATGCGGCGCGTGTATCTCATCGCTTGCCGGCGCCGTCTCCTCGCCTCGCCCCTCCTATTGGAAGAGGCTCTTGACTTTTTCGAAGACGCTCGACGGCTCGCGCACCACCTGGCCCTCGTGTTTGGCCAGCTGGCGCAGCAGCTCGAGGTGCTCCTCGTCGAGATCGCTGGGGTTCGGCACGTCGAGCACCACGTGCACGATGTGGTCGCCATGGCGCTCCGAGCTGATTTGGCGGATGCCTTTGCCGCGAATCCTGA
>JBCCLG010000379.1:0-5773 GCA_039027015.1 Acidobacteriota bacterium
CTTCGGCGCGCTGGAGTTTGCGTACTCGCAGGTTGCCCGGCGTGCGGGGATCCGAGTGCCCGAGACGCGGCTTTTCGAGACCGCGGCGGGCGAACGCTTCTTCGGGGTGCGTCGCTTCGACCGCGAAGGATTTCGGCGCCGGCACGTTCACACCTTCGGAAACCTCATCCACGCGGACTTCCGCCTTCCGAGCTGCGACTACCGCGACCTGCTGACCGTGACGCAGCGCCTGACTCGGCATCACGAGAGCCTGCGGCAGGCGTTTCTTCTGATGGCCTTCAACGTGGCTTCCCACAATCGCGACGACCACGCGAAAAACTTCGCTTTCTTGATGGACCGCGAGAGTTCTTGGCGTCTAGCCCCGGCCTATGACTTGACCTTCGCCGAGGGCCCGGGCGGTGAGCACATGACTTCGGTGGCAGGGGAGGGCAGAGCGCCCGGCCGTGGGCACCTGCTGAGCCTCGGGGCCGCCGTCGGCCTCGAGCGGGCGGAGGCGGGCACCCTGATCGATCGCGTGGTCGAGGCGGTCTCGGGCCTCGAAGAGGAGGCTCGCGAGCATGGGGTGAGCGCCGGGCTGCGCCGCGAGGTCGCACGCGCCACGGGCCCGTGCGTTGCGGGCCTTCGGGGCTAGCTGCCGAAGCCCGGCAGGCTGTTTTTACTCGACGCCGTAGATCTCCCGCGCGTGTCGCCTGAGCGAGCGCAGGAGGGCGTCCGGCGACGGCGGCGCGCCGGTGGCCCGCTCGATCAGCTCGGCGGCGTCGTAGCGGCTGCCGTGGGCGTGCACGTTCTCGCGCAGCCAGTCGCGAATCGGCGTCAGCTCGCCCCGGGCCAGGGCCTCCTCGAGATCCGCCTCGTCCTCGAGGCCGAGGTCCCTGCGCGCGGCCTCGAAGAGCTGGGCGGCGTTGAGGCTGCCGAGGGTGTAGGTGGGGAAATAGCCGAAGATGGCCTGCGACCAGTGAATGTCCTGCAAAACGCCATCCACGGGATTTTGGGCGCGTACCCCGAGCATCTCCTCGTAGGCGTCGTCCCAGGCCTCCGGCAGATCAGCGACCTCGAGATCGCCGCGAAAGAGCGCCCGCTCGAGGTGGAAGCGCACGGCCACGTGCAGGTTGTAGGTCGTCTCGTCGGCCTCGACGCGAATCAGGCTCGGCCGCACCACGTGCAGCGACGGCCACAGCTGCTCAGCGCTGCTCGAGGACGCCGCGTCGGGAAAATGCTCGAGGAAGGCCGGCCACAGCCAGCGCCAGAAGCCGCGGTGGCGTCCGATCTGATTCTCCACCAGCCGACTCTGGGACTCGTGGATCCCCAGGGAGACGGCGGCGCCCAGGGGCTTGCGCCACCACTCGGCGGGCAAACCCTGCTCGTAGAGGCCGTGCCCGGCCTCGTGCAGCACCCCGAAGAGGCCGGAGCGCACGTCGCCCTCGTCGAAGCGCCAGGTCAGCCGGACGTCGGAGGGCGCGATGCCGATGCAGAAGGGGTGCGCGGTCAAATCGAGCCGGCCCGACTCGAAGCTGAAGCCCAGGCCGCGGGCGGCGTGGATCGCCAGGGCGCGCTGGCCGGCCTCGGGGAAGTGGCCGAGCACCGCCGACTCGTCGACCTCGCTCTCGCTCTCGCCGATCGCCCGCACCAGGGGCACCAGCTCGCCCACCAGGGCGTCGAAGATCGGCACCAGCTGATCTTCGGTCATGCCGGGCTCGAATTTGCCGATCAGCGCGTCGTAGGCCGGGCCGCTTGGCGAGAGCGCGGCGGCCTCCTCGCGGGTCAGCCGCACCAGCTCTTCGAGGGCCGGCTGAAAGATCTCGAAGCGGCCCTCCTGGCGCGCCTTCTGCCAGGCCGCCGTGCCGCGACTGCGCGCCTCGGCGAGGGCCCGCGCCAGAGCTTCGGGGATCTTGCGGGCGTCCGAAAGCTCGCGCTCGGCGACCCTCACCTGGTGGGCCAGCACGCTGTCCGCCTGCGCGCTTTGACGGCACTCGAGCAGGCTCTCCCAGAGGGAGTCGTCGGTCATCATGCGGTGCTTCACGCCCGCCAGGGTGCCGCACATGCGGGCCCGAGCCTCATGGGCCGCCCCCGGCATGTAGGTTTCCTGGTCCCAGTCGAGAAGCTCCTGGGTCGACTGCAGGTCGCTGATCTCCCCCCACAGGTTGTAGAGGCGGGCTTCGGCTTCGTGGATTTCGGTCATGGGGCGATCATACCGGCAGGCCCCGCTATAGGCTGCCCGCCCGCCGCCGTGAGCGTGACCCTCGGACGTCTGCCGTGACCTCGCGCGATCTCCTTCTCCAGCGATTCCTCAAAGAGCTGCCGCGCCTCGCGTCGGCCGAAGATCTGGCGCTCTCGACCAGCCCGGTCCGCCCGTGGCCGCACCAGGTCCGGGTGGTGCGCCGGCTGGTTGAGCGCTTTCCCGAGAGCTATCTGCTGTCGGACGAGGTGGGTCTCGGCAAGACCATCGAAGCGGCCCTGACCCTGCGCCAGCTGATGATCTCGGGCCGCGCCCGCCGGGCCCTGGTGCTGGCGCCGCGGGCGGTGCTGAAACAGTGGCAGGAGGAGCTGCGCGAGAAGGCTGCGCTGGACGCCGCGCTTTTTGATGGCGAGCGTTTCTTAGGACCCCGCGGCGGGTCGCTCTCCGGCGGTCGCGGCGGGAACGCGGGCAATCCGTGGAATCGCCACGATCTGGTGCTCGCCTCCTCGCAGCTCGCCCGGTCCTCGGCGCGCCGCCCGGAGCTGCTCGCCGCGCGGCCCTGGGACGTGGTGATCGTCGACGAGGCGCACCACGCCCGCCGCCGCGGCTGGCCGGGGCCCTACCGCCCGAATCGCCTGCTCGAGCTGCTGGCCGGCTCTCCCGGCGGCGCGCCCGGGCTGGTCTCGAGGTCGCGGGCTCTCTACCTCCTTTCGGCGACGCCCATGCAGCTTCACCCGGTGGAGCTTTGGGATCTGCTCCGTCTGCTTGGCCTAGGCGGCGCCTGGGGGGCGAGCGCGCGCGCGTTTCTCGGCTATTTCGAGCAGCTGCGTCTGCCCTGGAGCCAGCGCGACTGGCCCTCGGTGCTCGGCCTGGCCGAAGAGGCCCAGCGCCTGGCCGGCCCGCGTCTCGAAGAGCCGCCCTCGGGCGTTCGCCGTCTCCTCGAGGCGCGCGAGGACGGCGACGCGCGGCGGCGGGCTCTCGAGGGCCTGGACGCCGACGAGCGTCAGCGGGGCGACGGCTGGCTGCGCCGGGCCACGCCGGTTTCTCTCTACGTGTGGCGCCATACTCGGCCTCTCCTGCGGCGCTATCGAGAGCAGGGCCTCCTCGAGGCCGGGGTGCCGGAGCGCCGTCCGCGCAACGTGTGGATCGCCATGAGCGCCGATCAGCGGCGGCTTTATCGGCGGATCGAGAATTACCTGATCGACTTCTACCAGCGCTACGAGGCCCGCCGGGCCGGCCTCGGCTTCGTCATGACGGTGCTGCGCCGCCGCCTGACCAGCTCCTTCGGCGCGATCGAGCGCAGCCTCGAGCGTCGCCGCCGCCGTCTGCTGGGAGAGGCGCCCCCGGACGGCGCGACCCCGTGGGGTCTCGCGGCCGAGGATGCCGCCGCCGAGGAGCTTGGCCAGCAGGCGGATCTATTCGAGGTCCCCGAAGCCCCTGACGCGGCCGAGGGGGGAGCGGAGTCCGTGGTCTTCGAGGACGAGCTCGGCCTTCTGGACTCCCTGCTCGAGCAGCTGGCCGCGGCGGGCGAGGAGCCCAAGCTCGGACGCCTCGAGAAAGATCTGCGGCGCATGCTGCGTCGGCGCGACCGCGCCCTGGTGTTCACCCAATACCTCGACACCCTCGATCCCCTGCGGGAGCGCCTGCGGGCCGCCGGCTGGAAGGTGGCCTGCTACTCCGGGCGGGGCGGCGAGCGGTGGCGCGAGGGAGCCTGGCGCAGCTGGGGGAAAGAGAGCCTCAAGGAGGCCTTTGCGCGCGGCGAGATCGACGTTCTGCTGTGCACCGAGGCGGCGAGCGAGGGCCTGAATCTGCAGACCTGCGGCATCCTGATCAATTACGACATGCCGTGGAATCCGATGCGCGTGGAGCAGCGCATCGGACGCATCGACCGCATCGGTCAGCAGCACCCCACGGTGTGGATCCGCAACTACTTCTACCGCGACTCCGTGGAGGCCGAGATCTACCGGCGCCTGGCCGGCCGCATCGACTGGTTTCGTGAGGTGGTCGGCGAGCTGCAGCCGATCCTTCACCGGGTGGGCGAAGCCCTGGAGAGCCTGGCCATGACCCCGCAGCAGCGCCGCCGGCGCCGCCTGGAGGAGCGGCTGCGCGAGCTGGAGGCTCAGCTCGGCGATCGTCCGCCGCCGGTGATCGTCGAGCGGTCTTCCGAGCGTCAGGGCGTTCCCGAGATCGAGCCGCCCCGCGCGCCGGCCTCGCCGCGCCGGCTCGAGCGGCTCATGACCTCGCCTTCCTGGCCGACGGGCGGGCTCGAGGCCACCGAGGAGGACGGCGTCTTCCGGCTCGGCGACCGGCGGGTGACCTTTCGCCCGCGGCTCTACGCGCGCCTGCCGTATTCGCTCTCCCTCCTCACCTGGGGGGTGCCGCTTTTCGAGCGGCTGCTCGAGCCCCCCGCCCACGCCGACCCCGCGGGGGACTCCGAGGAGCCCGCGGGCGTGGGGCTCTACTCGAGCCGCAGCCCGGCGCCTGTCTCGGTCTTCGCCGCGCCGCGGGGAGAAGAAACTCTCGAGGTCACCACCCTGGAGGAGCTGGAGGGTCTGTTCGGAGAAGTGCCCGGGACCTGGACGGGCGATCAAGAGGCGCGCGCCGCCTCCCTCTTCTCGCGCCGCCGCCGGCGGGTGCTCGAGGGTCTGCGCCAGGTGGAGGGAGGCCGGCGGCGCGCCGAGCGCCAGACCCTGCGCTCGGCGGCGGCGGATCTGCTGGTGCAGGCGGCGGGAGCGCAGCAGATCGCCGCCGAGAATCCGGGCCTCTTCGATCGCCCGCAAAGCCACGGCTGGGGGCGGGCGCCGATCGAGGCCCAGGCCCGGAGATCCGGAACCTTCGCCCGGCTGGTGGCCCTCGTGCCCGCGGATCTCGAGCTGCGTCGGGGCGATCCCCGCCTCGAGGAGTTGAGTCGCCGCCCGCCCGCCGACCTCACGGGCCGCCTCGACTCCGAAGCGCGCGAGCTCGTCCGGCGCTGGCGGGCTCTCGAGGACGCCGAGGAGGCGGACCGGCGCCCGCTGAGCGGCGTTGGCGGCGATGTCAGCGTCGGCCTGCTCGAGCGAACCTACTTCGCCCTCGAGCCTCGCGCCGGGAGCCTCGCCGCCCGCGCGGAGGAGACTGCGCCCCTCGACAACGAGGTCCCGCTCTGGCCGAGTCCGGGGGCCGCGGCGCGCGAGATCGCAGCCGCCCTGGCCGAAGGCCTGGGCCCCGCGGCCGCCTGTGCCGCCGCCTCAGACTCGTGCGGCTGGCTGCGCCTCGAGGACCGCCTCGCCGCCTCGCCCGGGCTCTTCGCCGCGCGCCTGGTGGGCCGAGCCCTCGAGCCGCGCCACGCCCAGGGCTGCGTGGGCCTTTTTCGAATCGACACTTCGCCGCCGCGCCCCGGCCAGCTGGTTTTGGTCGACGGCGTGGAGGATCCCGAAACCGGCGAGGGAGCTGCGCTGCGCCGCTGGCGGCTCGAGAGGCGCCGGGGCACGCTCTGCCTGGTGCTCGAGGCCTTAGCGCCGGGCGTGGTGCCGATCGTGCTGGAGGATCCCGAGGAGGACGTGCGGGTTCTCGCTCGCCTGATCGACAGCCGGGCGCCTGAGGAGTGACCCTCAGCGC
>JBCCLG010000380.1:0-5758 GCA_039027015.1 Acidobacteriota bacterium
CTGATCATCAACAAAGAGTTCGGCAAGGTCATGTGCGAGAACGCCACTCAGGGCAGCTTCCTGATCGAGGAGCTGACCGACCTGGTGGAGGAGGCGGTTCTGCGCGAGTTCGACCGCATCTCGGAGCGCGGCGGCGTTCTCGGTGCCATGGAGCTGCAGTACCAGCGCGGTGAGATTCAGAGCGACTCGATGAAGTACGAGCAGCTCAAGCATTCGGGCGAGCTGCCGGTGATCGGCGTCAACACCTTCCTGCCCAAGGACCCCGAGGCGGCCTCGATACCGCGCCAGATCGACATCACCCGCGCGAGCCCGGAGGAGAAGAAGCTCTGCATCGCGCGCCTGGAGGCCTTCCAGGATCGCCACTCGGAGCGCTCGCCCGAAGCCCTGCGCCGGCTTCAGCAGG
Organism: Acidobacteriota bacterium; assembly: GCA_039027015.1. GTDB lineage: Bacteria > Acidobacteriota > Thermoanaerobaculia > Multivoradales > J023 > JAUIJL01. The sequence continues at coordinate 404 of JBCCLG010000380.1, forward strand.
TGGCCCTCGAGGGCGGCAACGTCTTCGCTCAGCTGCTCGAGGCGAGCGAAGTGTGCTCCCTCGGCCAGATCAACCACGCGCTCTACGAAGTGGGCGGGGAATACCGGCGTAACCTCTGAAGCTGCAGTGGATTCGCCGCCTTGGGCCGTGTTGACTCCCCCAGGGCGGGGTGTTAGCTTCCCGAGATCATTTCCGCACCGGACCAGATGGAGTCGCCATGACCAAGACGATCCTGCTCGCCGACGACAGCATGACTATTCAGAAAGTCGTCGAGCTCACCTTTATGGATCAGGATTATCAAGTCGTCGCGGTGAGCGACGGCACCTCGGCGATCGACAAAATCTCCGAGATCCATCCGGATCTGGTCATCGCGGACGTGCACATGCCGGGCGCCGACGGCTATGAAGTGTGCCGGCAGACCAAGGCGCTTCGTCCGGACACTCCGGTGCTTCTGCTGGTCGGCACCTTCGAGCAATTCGACGAGCAGACGGCCCGGGAATCAGGCGCCGATGGCGACCTCAAAAAGCCGTTCGACTCCCAGGAGCTGCTGGGCCAGGTCGAGAGCCTGATCAGCAGCGCCGCCCCCGCCCCGGCGCCGGCTCCCGCCCCGAGCTTTGCGGAGCCCGCGCCTCAGCCGGTCGCGCCTCAGCCGGCCGCACCCGAGCCGGCCGCATCCGAGCCCGGGCCGCCGGCGGATTCTCTCGAGCCTTCCTTGGCGATCACCGCCGAGATTCCCACACTCGCCCAGGAGCCTCCCTTGGAGGCCGAAGCCGATCCCCTCGAGTTCGAGGCTTCTCCCGAGGAGGCTGAGGAGCCGGCGATCTCCGAAGAAATCGCGACCTTCGAGGAGCAGGTCCTCGAGACTTCGGTTCTGGAGGCTCAGGCCCTCGAGACGTCGGTCCTGGACGCCGCCGCAGCCGCCGACCCGCTTGAAACCGAGGAGGCCCCGATGCTCGAGGCGCCCACCCTCGAGCCCCTCGAGAGCGCGAGCGCCGAGGCCGAGGAAGCCTCGGTCCAGGACGACGGCGAGAGCGACGTGGACGGTACGGCCGCCACTCAGCCCATGGCCGCTCGACAGCCGGCCTCCGGCGACGCCGAGCACGCCGGCTCCAACGGAACCCTCTCCGATGAGGACGTCGAGCGCATCGCGCGCCGCGTCGCCGAAATTCTCGGCGAGAAAGCCATCGAAGAGGTGGTGTGGGAGGTGGTTCCGGATCTCGCCGAGGTCGTGATCAAGAACCGCATCCGCGAGCTTGAGTCCCAGGTCGAGTCGGCCTGAGGAGTGACGGCCTCCTCGCCCCTCCCAGGCTCCGAGCGCCGCAGCCCGACCGCTATGGAATTCGAGGCCTTCTGCCGAAGCCTCGAGTCCTGGCGCTCCTCACGCGGGGCCGAGGCCGCGAGTCTCGTGGCGCTGCGCAAGGTCCCTAGCAGCCACCGCCTCGCGCGAAGAATACTTCGCGAGTACAGCGCCGAGGAGTCGAGGATTCCGGCCGTCGATCTGGTGGCCTGGGAGCAGGTCGAGGGTCACGGCCGAGAGGGCAGGTCCTGGAGCAGCCCACCCGGCGCCGGGCTCTACGTCAGCCTGGTCAGGCCCCTGCGCTCGGCACTGATCTCGACTCTACCCATGGCGGTGCCGGTCGTTTTGGCGAGCGCCGTCGGCGAGCGTATTTCGGGGGCCTGCCGCGTCAAATGGCCGAACGATCTGGTGGTCGGCGAGCGCAAGCTCGGCGGGATCCTGATCGACATCATGAGCCAGGGGGAATCGCGCGGCGCGGTGATCAGCTTTGGCCTCAACGTGGCGTCGGATCTTTCCCCTTTCACCGCCGCCGCGTCGGCGCCGTCGGCGATCACGTCGATCGGCGCCCTGGCGCCTGAGGCCGACCCAGCGAAGCCCGCTCACCAGATCCTGGCGGACCTCTTCTGCGACCTGCTCGACCGGCTGAACCCGGCGCTCGCGGAGAGCCTCGCGGGGGAGGAGGGCTCCGAGGCTCGACCCTGGATCGATCGCTATCGCGCCCTCTCCGCCCATCACCCGGGCGACCGCGTGCGCTGGCGTCACCGCGGCCGTCTGGTCGAGGGAAATTTTCTCGGCTTCGACGGGTCCGGCCATCTGCTGCTCGAGATCGAGGGCGAGGAGCAGAGGATCACCGCCGGCGATATCTTGGCGAGCCGGGAGAAGGCCGCGGACGATGGCCACTGACCCCCGGGCACCGAGCCAGGGCGCTTCGGATTCGGCTCCTGAACAGGTGGTCCTTTTCGACGTCGGCAACTCCAACACCGTGGTCGGCGTCCTCTTCGGCGGCGTCCTGCGCCACTCCCTGCGCCTGGCCACCGTTTTGGAGCGCACCGCCGACGAGCTGAGCTCCCTGCTGCTGCCGCTCTTCGGCCGGATGGGGCTCAACCCCGCGGCTACCGACGGCTGCGTGGTGGCTTCCGTGGTGCCGCCGCTCAACGGGGTGATCAGCAAGCTGGCGGAAGGGCTCCTCGGAGTCGAGGCGGTGTTCGTGGGGCCGGGCATCAAGACCGGCATGCCGATCCGCTACGACAACCCTTCTGAAGTCGGCGCCGATCGCATCGTCAACGCCCTCGGGGCGCGCGAAATCTACGGCGCGCCGGCGGTGGTGGTCGACCTCGGAACGGCCACCACCTTCGACGTGGTGAGCGCCCGAGGCGAGTATCTGGGCGGCATCATCGCCCCCGGCATCGGCATTTCCGCCGAGGCCCTCTTCGTGCAGGCGTCGAAGCTCTTCCGGGTCGACCTGCGGCGCCCCGACGACCTCATCGGCCGCAGCACCCGCGGCGCCATGCGGTCGGGCATCTTCCACGGCGCCCTCGGCATGGTCGACGGCATCCTCGAGAGGCTGAGTCAGGAGCAGAGCAGGGCCGGCGGCCTGGGCACGGTGGTGTGCACCGGCGGCGCCGCCTCCTGGATCGCCGAAGAGTCGGCGTTCATCGATCGGGTGGATGAGGATCTGACGCTGCTGGGCCTGCAGCGAATCTTCGAGCGCAACCGACGGCTGATCGTCAAGCGGCCATCGTGACCGCCGGCGACTCCTTTTTCGATCGCTCCCCCGAGCAGACTTATTTCCAGTCGCTCGAGAAGGTGATGATCGAGCTGCGCGGCGCGCCCCTGCAGCTCTCGCCCGACGACTGGCAGGTCTCCAAGGATTGGTTTCGCGGCGAGGTGCCCCTCGAGCTGGTGGAGGAGACCCTCCGGGAGGTGGTGGGTCGGAAGCTCGAGGCGGGCAAGGAAGTGCCCGCTCGCCTGCGCTACTACCGGCGCGCGGTGGAGAAGGCCTGGCAGCGGGTCGAGGAGCTGACCTCGCCGGGTCGCCGCGAGCAGAGCGCTCTGGTGGACCGCGCGCGTCGGCTTGAGAACCTGGCCGCGTCGCTCGGCGAGGCCGCGTGGTTGGGGGACATCCCGCGGCTTCTGCGCGGCCTGGCGAGCGAGCACGCCTCGGATCTCGAGGAGCGGATCGCCGGTCTCGACGCGCGCATGGTCGATCTGGCGAGGCGGTCGCTCGACGAGAGCGAGGGGCGGGAGATCGCCGCGCGCGTCGAGCAGGCGCTCTCGAGATTCGGCGAGCGCATGGGCGAGGACGAGCGGCAGGTCACGCGGCGCCGGCTCGAGATCGAGCTGATCCGCCGCCTGCGCCGTCTGCCGGTGCTCTCGCTCTTCGCGCCCGAGGCGCTCGGGGGTGCTGCGGGGTCGAGCGAGGCCTCTTCCAAGCCCGCTCCTTGACCCACCCTGAGGGTCTTCTTACAATTGGAGGCTGTTTGGCAGCATCCGAAAACACCGAGAGCGGGACACCCGTCCACGTCTCTTGTGGCCGGCCTTCTTCCGAGTCTGGCATCCGGGAGCCCCCCAAGCCGAGATGCATCCGGTGAATAGCGAGTCTCAGGCCTAAGAGCCCAGACATGATTACGGGCCACAATACAGACGTCAGATACGGCGATGTCGTGCTCCACGTCCAGACCGAGGACAAGGGGCAGAACAACCCCTGCATCGAGAGCCTGATCTACTACGGGGGTCAGGTGGTGGTCGCCAAGCGCGGGAGCTACACGGAGCTGCTCGAGACGGGCAAAGGCGACGACGAGATCATGGCGCTGATGGACCATCAGCACCGCACCATGATCAAGGCGATCCAGGCCGGCAAATTCGACGACCGCATTCAGGCCTTCCTGCCCGATCCCTCCAAGCTGCCCCAGCGTGAGGCCCAGGAGAGTCGAGAGTCCACCACGACTTTCGATATGTCCGCTGCCGACACCGGGCGGACCCTCGACCAGGTGATTCTCGAATATCTCACCAGCGAAGCCGAACAGGAGCAGCTGGTGCTGGTGATGGAGGAAGAGGCCGCAATCGAGGGCGGCCTGGCCGTCGACCTGGCGCTGCGCACCCGCTCCTCCAAGACCGGGCAGGCGATCGGCGGGGCGTCGGTGGGGGTCAAGATGATTTCCACCTTCGGCGGGCCGAGGACCCTGGGCCTGGGCGAGACCGATCTCGAGGGCTTCGTCAGGATCCAGGTCGACATCCCGCAGGTGGACCGCGGCACGGCGGCGCTCATCATCTCGGCGTCGAGCGCCATCGGACAGGCCGAGCTCAAGCACCTCCTGTGACCGTCGTCGAAGTCGTGATCAACGGCGAGACCGTCGAGGTCGAGGCCGAAATGACCCTCGGGCGCTGGCTCGAGAGTCAGGGCCGCGATCCCCGGGTTGTGGCCGTGGAGAGAAACGGCGACATCGTGCCCCGGGGCGATTTCGACGCCACGGTGATCGAGCGCGGCGATCGATTGGAGATCGTGCAGTTCGTTCAGGGCGGCTGAGGCCGCGCCGGTGCGAGAGTTGTCTTTTCTACAGGCCGTCGGTATAGTCACGGCCTCCGTGGGCCGCTAGCTCAATTGGCAGAGCAACAGACTCTTAATCTGTGGGTTCTAGGTTCGATTCCTAGGCGGCTCACCACCCTCCCTTCCTTCATCCCATCCCCCGGCTGAGACCAGGCGCCCCCTCTGAACGTCCTCTCCTCGGCATCGGCTCGAGCGGAGGCGCATACGGCGTGGATGCCCTGGCGGCGCCCTCATCCGGAAACGGGAATAAGCCGACAGAAGAGGCGGTTACCAGCGGCGTCCCCTGCGAAAGTGGCGGAACCGGTAGACGCGCTAGACTTAGGATCTAGTCCCTTCGGGGGTGGGGGTTCGAGTCCCCCCTTTCGCACCACCCCTCCTCACACTACGCCGCCAGCCGCCCGATTCCAGAGAGGTTGATCCGTTCGATGAGTGTCGTGACATCTATGGAAGAAGCGGGTCCGCACCGCCTGAAGTTGACCATCGAAGTACCGGCTCCGGCGGTGGAGGCCGA
>JBCCLG010000381.1:0-5726 GCA_039027015.1 Acidobacteriota bacterium
GACACCGAGCTCGAGGAAGCTCTGAGCGATCTGCTGCGGCACGACCTCGATGCCCGCGGGGAAAGCCGCGCGCAGCTCTTCAGGCTGCTCGAGAACCCGAGCGTCGATGAGGAGTGGTTGGCCGGCCGTCTCGGCTCCTGGATCGGCCGGGTGCCGGCCGAGCGCGCGGAGCGTCTCGAGGGGATGATCGACCGCTTTCCCGAGCGCGCCGACCTTCGGCTGCGCCTCGCTTTCGAGCTGCTCTTTCCGGAGGCTGGAATGCCGGATCCTGAGGCCGCGGCCGCCGCGGTGGAGCAGGTCGCCCGCAGCGAGGAGGCGAGCGTTCGGGAGCGGGCCGAGGCCCATTTCTTCCTGGGGTGGGCGCTTCGCTCGCAGGGAAAGCTCGAGGCCGCGTCCGAGCACATGGGGCGCTATTTCGAAACGCGTCTCGACCACACGCCCTGCCACGTCATGATGCCGCTCTGCGACCGGACCTATCTGACGCATCTTGTGCGCACGGGAAATTGGCCGCGCCTCGAGCGCTATGCCGAGAAGCGCGACCGGCGCTTCGCCGAATTCCGGCAGCGACGCGAGAGCGATTGTGCGGACTGCCCGAGCGGTCCTTCGCTCGACGAAACCAACAGGATGGCGCTGTGGTCCACCGAGCCTGACCCGCGGTTCCAGGGCGCGCACCTCGACACCGGATGCGGCCTCCCGGGCGCCCTCGAGCACGTCCGGGGCCTGGCCGCCGCCGATCCTGAGAACCCCGAGATCGAGCGCCGGCTTGTTCTTGAGGAGGAGCGCTCCTGCCTCAAAGGGGGTCCGCCCGCCGACCGGTGGACCGAGGGGACCCCCAAGAGGCGCCGCTACTGGGCGGGAACCCTTCTCCTGGCCGACGAGTTTCCCGAGACGCGCTGACCTAGGCCCACGCGGTTCGCCAGCTCCTCGCCTTGAGGCCAAAGAAAAGGGCGGGCCCGCTGGCCCCGCCCTCGTTTGACGCGCGCTGGTGGAGGGATCAGCGGGCGGCGTTGGCGTTCATCGTCGAGTTGCGGCCGCTGTCGCGCACCTGGGCGGGATCGCGCATGCCGTCGGTGTGGCACCAGCCGGTGCGGTGGCCGCGGTTGACGGCGCCCGAGAGCTGGCCGCGGGCCCGCTCGGTGGTGCCGTCGTCGGGGTCGCTGAGCACCAGATCGGAGACGATCTGGCAGTAGTCGTAGCGCCACCATTTATCCGTGAAGGAGGTGGTGTAGTAGTTCACCTTGTTGCGCGCCCAGGTCGGGATGCCCGAGAGCCAGCTGGCCGCTCCGCTGTAGGTGAGGTCGTTGTTGGTGCCGCAGCCGACGCCGAAGATCTGGCCCAGAAGAGCGAGATTTCCGGCCAGGGAGGTGCCCTGATAGGGCGTTCCCACCGACTGGATCAGGCGGCCGCTGCCGGCGTTGTCGAGGCCGCTCCAGTAGTAGGTGTAGAGGTGCAGGGCCGCGGCGCCGCCCTGGCTGTGGGCGACGATTCCGTAGGACGGGAAGGAGCTGCCGAAGCTGGCGATGCGGTTGGCGAATTGGTCGTGGGAGCGGTTCTGGTTGAGGTCGAGGAAGATCGAGGCGTCGGTGAACTGGCCGGCCACCGGCGCCCACACGCTGCCCGAGCAATAGCCGTGGACGAGGAGAAGGCGTCCCCCCGCGGCCTTCGCGGCGGCCTGATTCTGCGCGGCGGGGCGGGGGCCCATGAACATGGCGTCGTCCAGAGTCCGGGGGGCCTTGAGCGCGGCGCTCGGCAGGGTGGGCATCGCCACCGGCAGGCTCTCCGCGCGCGCGACCGGAATGAAGTGGTCGGGATCTTCGACGCGCACGTTGCGCAGCTCAAAAGCGCTGCGGGCCTTGGAGAGGCCGATCCAGCGGGTGTCGAGACCGAGGGTGAGGCGACCGTTTTCGAGGTAGGACATGCCGCCGACCCAGGAGACCGGCTGCATCTGGCCCAGCTCGTCGGCGCCCCAAACCTCGGCGAAGACCCGGAACTTCTCGGGCATCTCGGCGCTCGCGTCGATCCCGAGGGAGATCTCCAGGCGACCGTCGTTGCCGCTCGACAGGCGAGCGTCGGCAAAGCGCGAGTCGAGGCGGGCGCTGCCGCCGATCACCGGCAGCGCGTGCTGTGAGGTGCGCACCATGGGCAGGCCCTCGGGCGTGCTGCCTTCGACCACGACCTGCGCTTGGAACTCGCCGGCCTCAGCGGGCGTGAAGGAGGCGCCGAACACGCCGTCGCCGGCCGCGCCGTCGCCGTGCCGTCCGTCGTCCAGCATGGTGAGGGTCTGCTCCGCGCCCGACGGATCGGTGATCCTCAGGCTGGCCTCGGCGATCACGCCGCCGAGGGCCTGGCTCTCGCCGCTCCCTCGGGCCCCCAGGGCGCGCTGGGCCCCGAGGTCGAAGGCGTAGGCCACGAAGCCGATCTCCTGGCCGACCCGCTGGCCCTCTTCGGCGATCGGGTAGGAGGCCAGGCGGTAGGGGCTGTTGCTGGTGTAGAGCAGGTAGCCGCGCTCCTGGGCCGGCGCCGCGGCGGACACCGAGACGTCCCAGGTGCCCACGCCCTGGCCGTCGAATTGGTAATAGTCGCCCTCGAGGGCGTCGGCGCTGCCCATGGCGAGACTCGAGCGCTCGAGGGTGGTAGCGGTCTGGCGCGCCGAGACCGGCCCGCGGCTCTTGTTGGCGGGAGAGGCGACGCTGAGATCCCAGCTCTCGGTGCCGGCGAAGAGCACGACGCGCAGGATTTCGCCGTCGGCGGCGATCGTGCCGCTCCAGGCGGAGCCGCCGTTTTTCTGCGGCTGGAGGGTCACCGGGATCATGGCGCTCTTGGAGTGGACCGCGCGATCCGCGGGATCGACCTGGGCCATGACGCCGCTCTGCACTTCCTCCATGGGGCCGGCGAGCTGTTTGGGGATGAGCCGCTCCTGAGCGGCGAGGGAGCCGGCCAGGGCCAGCGTGAGGCAGGAGGCGAGAACGTGTTTGAGCTTCATTATTTCTCCAAGATCGGTGAGGCTGATCGCGTGGACACCCGCGAGATCCAGGCACTAAAAAACGGGAGTTGAAAGCGAGGCGTGGGCCGCAGCAGGGTAGCGCACGCCTCTTCACCCTGTAAAGGCGTTTAGGCAGGAGAAAAAGAGAAATCCCTTCTCTGCGGCCGCCAGCCGGTCAGTCTTCGAGCCTCCACCGGAGCTGAAACTCGATCTCCTCCTCGGCGTCGCCGCGCTCGTGCTCGATGCTGATCGAGGCGTCGGGCGGTACCGAAACCCGCTCTCCGGCGACCTGGATGCGGAAGCGCTCGCCCTTCTCGAGGCTGTCGGCCAACCGCCGCAGCTTGGCGACGAACTCCTTGACCGGGTAGTCCTTCTCGACGTCGCGTTCTTCTCGTTCCGTGCGTGGTGCCATCAGAGTCTCTCCTCGAGGTCGGCAGCCGGCCTCTATCGACGGCTGCGCGGAGCCGGATGAAATCACCGTTCCGTTAAGAAACGAAGGGTGGGCCGTCCGGTCAGGCCGCGCTCGGCCGCGAGGCGTCGCGCTCGGGCTCGCGCCCGGCGCCGCGGGCCGGCCGGTCGTCGGCGGCTTCGAGCCACTCGGGTACCGCGCGTCCCAGGGTCCTGGCGGCGTGGCGCGCTCCGAGCACGAAGCGCATGGCCGGGCCGTGGGTCGACTCGGCGATGCCGCCGGCGAGAAAGAGTCCCGGCACCGCGCTGGCGAAGCGGCGGGTCAGCTTGGGGGGATCGCCCGCCTGGCGCAGGGCGGCCACCAGGTCGGGGGAGAGGAAGGGCAGGCCGGCGAGGGTGAAGCGGTAGCCTGTGGCCGAAACCAGCCGATCGTAATCGTGGCCGTCGGCCGCGCAGTGGAGAACGCGCCTGCCGCCCTCGCGGGTCTCGGCGCGCAGGCCCAGGGCCTCGGCGTCGGCCAGGATCTTGGCCACGCTTTCGTCCTGCCACACGGCCTTGAGCCGCGGCGTCACGGTGGTGCGGAAGATAGCGCGGCTGATCGCCCGCAGCAGCAGCGGGGGCAGCCTGAAGATCCAGCTCGAGCCGGCGAGCATCAGCTTGAAAAGAGGGGTCGGCACGCGCAGCGGCTCGCGGAAAAAGAGAGGCGGCCGCCTGAGCGCCCAGGTGACCCGGTTGGCGCGGCGCAGCGAGTCGACGGTTTCGGCCGACGACTGTCCGCCGCCGAGAACCAGCACCCGCTGGTTCTCGAGCCGCTCGATGCCGTCGACCTGCCAGCTGTGCAGAATGCTCTCCCGCGGCAGATCGTCGAGGGCCGCCGGCAGGTGCTGGTGGGTGCCGGGGCCGGTCGCGAGGATCACCGCCCGGGCCGACAGGCGCAGGACCTTCCCCGAATTTCCGCCGTCGCCCGCCTCCTCGAGGGTTCGGGCCTCGGCCTCGAAGCGGCCGTCGCGCAGCCGGCCGAGACTCTCGACCCGGCCCCGGATCAGGCGGAAGGGCACCGCCTCCTCCACCGAACGCAGATAGTCGCGGTAGAGCGAGATGGGGACCACGTCCTCGGCGTCGCGCTCGGCTTCGCCGGCGGGCGCCTGCACCCTGTCCTCGGCGCGGGCCCGGGCGAGAAAGCTCGGGAAGTCGTAGCGGTCGTCGGGCGAGAAGATGGAGCTGCCCCGGGGGTCGGAGCGCATGGCCATGACGTTCAGGGTGTGGCGGTGCCAGGTCTCGAAGGGCTCGCCGATCACCAGCGGCTCGATGCCGCGGTGCCACAGCTCCTGGGCGGCGGCGATTCCGTAGGGGCCGGCTCCGATGATCAGCACCGGCGCGTCGAGGAAGGTGGGAATGGTCACGGGATGGCTCTCGATGGGGCGATAGTGGGGGCGCTCGGGGAGGCCTCGGCGGGCCGCGAGCGGCTGAATCGGTGGCTTTGCCACGAGGCGAGAAGCGCCAGGAGGCCGTGGCCGGCGATCGAGGCGAAGCGGAAGCCGAGGGCCGCCACCAGAACCTCCACCGCGCCGAAGCGAGCGCCCAAGACCGCGACCAGCACGGCCTCCACGGCGCCCGCCCCCGCCGGCGTCGCCGGGGTTAGATATCCGATGACCCAGGCGAGGGGCAGCGCCGCGGCGCCCGCGAAGAGGGTCGCCGCCCAGCTCGCTCCAGAGTCGTGGACGAGGGTCAGAAAGAGGCCGAAGGCCAGGCCGTGGCAGGCGAAGTAGAGGCCGTACAGGGCATAGACCCCGAAGGAATCGACGGGCCTGTGGGCGGCGACGCCGGGCAGCAGCCGGGTGCCGGCCAGCCGCGCGACCGCCCACGGGATCAGCATCACCAGGGCGAGGGCCGCCCACGGTGCCCAGGTCAGGACGGCGGCGGGCACCGCGTCGCCGAGATTCGGCAGGCCGATGCTCAAGCCGCCGTCTCGCTGGAAAGCGGCGCCGAGGCCCAGGCAGGCCAGCCCGGCGGCGCCGGCGATCATGCCCACGGCCTCGCAGGTGGCCGCGGCGCCGAGCACCGAGTGAGGAACTTTGCCCCGTGCCGTCGGCTGCTGGCGGGTGACGGCGTGCCTTCCGACCTGGAAGGCGTGGCCCGGAAGGTAGCGCGCCACCTGCAGCCGCGCGTGGATCAAGAAGTGGTGGACCCGCTCGTCGCGGCGCGCGCCGCCCCGAATCTCCAGCAGGCGGTGCCAGGCCAGGGCCGGAACGGAGTCGATAGTAGCCAGCGCCCGAAATGCCACGCCCAGGGCGATCCAGAAGCCCCGCCGCGGTCGAAACCCCCACAGGGCGGC
>JBCCLG010000382.1:0-5722 GCA_039027015.1 Acidobacteriota bacterium
GCTGACGGCCGAGGGCTTCGCTCAACCCCAGGCCGAACCGCCGGCGCCCCAAAGGCAGGCGCCGGCGCCCCGCAGCGTCAAAAAGCCCTAGCTCACGGCAGCGTCAGGGCCAGGATCTGCTGACGGGGCCTGAACCAGCTCCCTCCTTGGGGAGAGCTGACGAAAGTCGTTAGGAAACCGGATCGGACCTGAGTCGCCGGGATCTCCACGCGGATGCTGCCGGCGTTGCTGAGCGTGGGCGGCGCGCTGCCGCTGCAGCTCGGGCAGAGGCCCGGTCCGCTGTGCCACTTCATGGGTACGTAGGTGTTGGAGGAAGACGCGACGGTCCCCTGAACCCAGCGCGGCTCAGACCCGCTGTAATAGGTCAGCGTGTTGACCATCGTGAGCACCCCGTTGGAGTAGCCCTCGGTGACCGTCAGGCCCCAGCCGGAGTCGCCCGGCGGGAACCACAAACCGCCGCGAGAGCCGCCGCCCAGGAGGAGCTCGAAGCGCTCGCCTCCCGAAACGCCATCGAGCGTCCACGAGAACCAGGCGAGCTCGGGATCGGAGAGGTTCAGCCGCACGGTACCGACCGTCTCGAGGCTCACCGAGCCGCCGATTCTGCGCACCTTCATAAGGTCCGCAGACCACGCGGAATTCTCGGTTTGCGCGATCGTGTCCGACAGGTACCAGATCGGGGTTCCGTCGGCCTCGTAGGTGTACCAGGTCAGCGTCAGCTGATTGGCGCTGTTGGCGTAGATCGTAAAGCCGTTGCCGGACCGATCCGGATTGAACCACATGCCCGAAGCGGGCCGCTGCACGCCCGGTGGGGGATTGACGCGGACGGCCCTCAGAGAGAAACCGGTGACCCCGTCGGTGTCCGTCACGACGAGATTCACGGGATCTCCAAGAATAGGATTCGCCGAGAACTCCGTGAAGAAGTGGTCGACGACCGGTCCGTACTTCACGATGCCGCCGGGAAACTCCCATCGATAGCTCACGATCCCCACGTCGTCACTCGATCCGGTCGCGTCGAAGGTGTAGTCCAGGCCGCTTCCCGAGTAGGAGAACTGGGCCCGCGGAGCCTCGTTGAGCGTCACCACGACGTTGACGCGGCCCGACGCGGTTTGCAGCCCGTTGTGGACGCCGAAGGTGAAGCCCGCATCGCGCTCGGCGTCGGGGATCGGCAGCGCGCCCGGATCGATCGTGAAATCGACGGACGTGCCCCGATCCACCAGCTGACCGTTCAGCGCCTGCGAGAGAGACGACACCTGAAGCGTTCGGCCCTGCCAATCGAAGCTCGAGCCGACCAGGTCCGCTTTCGGAATCGAGAGTGTCGTGCCCGGTCTCGCGAAAAACCATTTGTTGCCGGCGACCGGGCGGCTCGACGAATAGGGACCCACGTAGAGCAGCCCATTATTTGCCACCGGCAATCCCTGAAAGTCGCTCACCGCGCCTCGAGTCGACATATCCACCAGGCCCTGGGCGATCGCCTGCGGCGAAGCCTCGGGGAATCGGGAGAGCAGGAGCGCCGCGGCCCCGGCAACGTGGGGAGCCGCCATCGAGGTACCGCTCAGGCGGCAGATCGCGTTAGGACTGGCGATCGCCATCGACACGATCTCGGCACCTGGAGCGTAGAGGTCGATCCTTCCCGGCGAGGCTTGCCGGGAGCCGCAGTCTGTAGAAGCGGTCGTAGGGTTGCCGCACTCACAATAGACGCCGTCCTGATCATCGGTTGCGCCCACGATGAGAATTTCCGAGGGAAAGGAGCCGCCCGAGAGCGTCACTCCATCGGCCAGCTGATCCGGCCGGTTGGCGTCGGCGCAGGTGAGGCTCCCACCGATGTTTCCAGCGGAGTTCACCACCACCACATCGTCGGCGATCACTTGACGCACCGCCTCGAGCAGGCTGACGCTGGTCTGCAGGCTTCCGCTGTTGGCGCTGAGGCTCACCACGGCGGGAATTCCGGGGTTCCTGTTGTTGAGGACCGTCTCGAAACCGTCGACGATCAGGTCCACGGGAATCCTGGCGCGGCCTCCGAAGCTCACGGCGTGAAATCGGACGCCGGCGTGAGAGACGCCAAAATTCTTGCCCGCGATGATGCCCGCCACGTGTGTGCCGTGAGGGTCAGCGACGGTCGACGCTCCCTGAAGAAAAACCTGGTCCGAAGGAGTTCGGTTGAGGTCGAGGTGCCCCAAACCCACGGTGGAGTCGATGATGAAGACGTCCACCGGGTGCGATCCGATGACCGGCTGATAGGTGCCGTCGAGCCCGGGCTGCCGGTCGTCGATACGGTCGAGCCCCCAATTTCCGGTGCACCCGATCGCGAACGGGCACAGCGGGTTCCAGGCGATGGTGGGACTGGACTCCGGGTAGGGATCGAGCACAAAGGGCTTCTCGCTCTCGTCATAGCAATAGGGCACGGGAGCCACGGGGGGCGCTTCTGCCAGAAAGCGAGAGCTCTGCCCGCGGGTGCTGGTCTCGCGCCGAGTCTCGATCAGAACGTTCTGCTCGACGTAGCGCACCCGGCCGTCCTCCGCCAGGCGTTGGGCGGTGGCCAGGTCGGTCTCGATGACGAGGCCCACGAAGGCCCGGCGCCAGATCTTCTGAACCACGATCTCGCCGCGGTAGTCAGCCGAGAGCTCGTCGACCAGGCGATCGACCTGGGAGCGTTCGGCGGCCAGGGCGACGATGAAAGAAGACAGCTCCCGCTCGAGCTCCGCCGCTTCGATTCTCTCGCTTTGGTGAATCAAGAGTTTGGCGGCAGGCCTCGGTTTCGAGCGGGTCTCGTCCGGTTCAGCCAAGGCGGTGGCCGAGAGAGCGAGGAGCGAGAAAAGGACGATCGCAGAGGCTGCGAGTGCTTTGAGTCTCTGGGTGTTCATGCGTTCTCCGGGGCAGCGGAACGGCGGGTCATCCGGCGCTCCGCTGCCGCTGAATAAGATGAGCGGGTCGTGCCGTACCCCTCTCGATCGCAACGCACGTGCCAGCGATCGCCAGCCTGGCTCGGGGGCAGTTTTTCGCGCGCCAGGAGCCGCTCCGGCACCGAGAAGGCCAATCCAGCGCCCGCAACCGGGCAGAAATCGCCCGCTTCCGGGCGGGCCCCGCAGGGCCGGGGCCGAGACTCCGCGCACCCGCCCTCAACAGGCCGTGGCACGGCGCTTGCGACTCTTCTTTACACTTGCAGCCAGAAGATCCACTGAGGAGACCCCGATGCAGCCTCAAGAGACAACCTCCCCCTCTCCGCTCCCGCCTCGATCCCTGCCGAGCCTCGCACTCCGCCTAGCCCTGATCGGCTTCGCGGTCCTCATAGCCGCGGTGAGCGGCGCCCAGCCTCAAACCCACACCCTCCAGCTGATCGAGGGCACCTCCCTCGAAATCCACCCTGCGGATTTCCTCCCGGCGGGTTTCGAGGTCACCGCGATCGTGAGTCAGCCCTCCCACGGCACCCTGTCCGGAAACACCTCCGCTCGCCCCGATCACTCGGCCAGGAAAGGCAAAGAGTCTCCCGCGGCGCCTTTTCTCTACACCCCAAACCGCGACTTCTTCGGCTTTGACCGCCTGGTCCTCGAGGCTGGCCAACCCTTCCTCGGAAGCGCGGTGCTCCTGGAGCTCGAGCTGCGGGTCCTGCCCCGCGTTCTGCCGATCTCGGGCTTCTTCGATGACTCCTCCAGCAGCGGCTTTGGCTTCTACTATCTCGAGGAGCGAGCTTTTCTCCTGTGCGATCCCCGGTGGATCGAAGGCGCGGTCGACGGCGACCCCGAATTCAACTCCTTTGACTCGATCGGGACGTTGACCTGCACCGCGCACTCGGTCCCGGGGGCCGATCCCGGCTGGCTTCCCGTGGTGGGCGACTGGCACGGCACCCGGCAGAACCTCTTGCCTTCCCTCTTCGACGCCGCCACCGGCACGAACCATCGCCTGGAGCGAACCTACGGCGCCAGCGAGCTCGCGATCGCGGAGTCGGTGACTCTCCAGGACGGCGCCTGGGCGTGGCCCGTCACCGGCGACTGGCTGGAGAACGGCAGCGACCAGCTCGCGCTCTACCGGGCCGACGGCGCGATCCACACGGTCGACGGTCTGTTTAAGCCGAACAGCCGCTTGAGTTTTGACGCCTGGCCAGGCCTTCTTACTTTCGCCCGGCCCAGCGAGGCCTTTCCCTGGCCTCACTTCGATCTCGGCGAACGTTCGGAGCCCTGGATTTCCCTGCGGATCGATCTCCAGTCAGGTCATCAGCGGCACTGGCTGGCTCCTGACGGCAGCTCGGGAATCGACTCCTTTCAGAGTTCCTGGACCAGCATTCCCCTGAGCCATCTCGACGGCGGCTCCACCGACCTCGGCGTGCTCATGTTCCGTCGCGAGGGCGGCGATCTTTGGCTGACCTCGGCGAGCGACCTCGGCGGGCAGACCCTGGCCCTGAAGTTCCCCAACGACCCGCCAGACCCCTGAGGCGCTTCGCCCCAGAGCCCCCCGCTGGAGCGGTGGTTATATATTCGTCCGAGGCCCACGGCGTCGCGGGCCTTCGGGTCGGGCCCCGAAGGCGCTTTCCCGCGTTCCCGGGCCGGAAGACGATGGACGAAACCGGGGGGCCCCTGCGGCCTGAAAACTACGATCCCCACACCGAGACCCTGAACTCGGCGACGACCCTCGGGCAAAAAACCGCGAGCACCGCCTTGAGGCCGGCGCCCGGCACCCTCGATACGGGCTCGATCCTCGGGCGCTACGTCCTCCTAGGTCCTATCGGCAGGGGCGGCTCGGGCCAGGTCTTCGCGGCCTACGACCCGCAGCTCGACCGCAAAGTCGCGGTCAAAGTCCTGCGCTCGGCACCGGACACCGCCGCCGGCTCCCCCGAGCGCCTGCTGCGCGAAGCCCGAGCCCTCGCCCGCCTCCAGCACCCCAATGTGCTCACGATTCACGACATCGGCGAGTCGGCCGGACGCGTTTTCGTGGCGACCGAGCTGCTGGCCGGCTCCACGGTCGCCGAGTGGCTGAGCGAAGGAGAGCGCCCGTGGACGGAGGTGGTGGAGATCTTCGTGGGCGTCGCCCAGGGTCTCGCCGCCGCCCACGCCCAGGGCCTGGTGCACCGCGACGTCAAGCCCTCCAACATGATGATCTCCGGCGAGGGCGAGGGCCTGCTGGTGGACTTCGGCATCGCTCGCGACCTGCCCGCGGCCGAGGATGAAAGAGGCGAGATCCCGCTCGAGGAGCTGGGGCAAGGGCAGACGCTGGCGGCTTCCAGGCCGGGTCTCGACCGAGGCACCGGCCGCGCCGGCACGCCGGCGTTCATGGCGCCGGAGCAGAAAAGCGGCGGCGAGATCGGGCCGGCGGCCGATCAATACGCCTTCTGCGTCGCGCTCCACTGGGCCCTCGGCCGCGGCGTGCTGCCGGGCGCAGCTCCTCTGCCGGACTCCGTGCCCGCCGCCCTCGAGCGCCTCATCGCCCGCGGGCTCGCCGCCGATCCGGCGGATCGCCATGCCTCGATGGAGGCTCTCGCGCAGCGCCTCCTTGAGGTGCGCGACCGCTGGCGCCAGCGCTACTCCCGGCGCCTGCTGGCGGGCGGCGTGGCGGCCCTCGGCGCCGGGGTCATCTGGGCTCTGGCCTTCCAGTCCTCAGGCTCCGCGGCGCTTGCGAGCTGCTCAGACGGACGCGATCCGATGGCCGCGCTGTGGAATCCTGAGGCCCGCAGCGCGCTCCATCAATCCCTCGCCGGGCGCGAGCCCGCGGTCGGCCCCGCTGTGTGGCAAAC
>JBCCLG010000383.1:0-5720 GCA_039027015.1 Acidobacteriota bacterium
GCGCTCGGGTCGATGTGGAAGCTCATGGGCGAGGGGCGTATCATGTGTATTAATATACCTATACACTTGAGATCAGTCAACCCCTCGGCTCCTCCTTCGAGCCGTCCGGGCTCGGGGAAGCGAGGATGGCGCCCCGTTGACTCAAGAGTCGGCGCGCGCCTGGCTTAAACTAGCGGCGCCGGCCTGCCGCCCCTGCGGCGGCGTCACCCGCGCCTCGGCCGGCCCATCAGTCAACGGCTTCTGCCCGGCGGTCGCCTGGAGCCCTCGCTGGCGCATTCCGCGCCGCGCCGCCGGTCGGGCCCTCCCGAGGATGAGTCCAAGGATGAGTGAATTTGTAGACGTCGAAGCGCTCGATCGGGTCCTGGTGATCCGCTTCAACCGACCGGATCGCCTGAACGCCCTGACCCACGCGATGTACGCCGCCAGCGCCGACGCCCTCGACCGCGCGGCGGAGGATCCGGAGATCCGCGCCGTGGTCTTCGCGGCGAACGGCAAGAGCTTTACCGCCGGCAACGATCTGAACGACTTTGCCGGACCGCCGCCGGAAGGAAAGCTGCCGGTGCTGCGCTTCCTCGAGGCCTTGAGGGATGCTCCCAAGCCGCTGATCGCGGTGGTCAACGGCCCGGCGATCGGAATCGGCCTCACGATGCTTCTGCACTGCGACCTTTCCTTCGCCTCCGAAGCCGCCACGTTCAGAGCGCCCTTTGCCCAGATCGGCCTGGTTCCCGAGGCCGCGTCCTCGCTCCTGCTGCCGCAGGCGCTAGGCACGGCGTGGGCCAACGACATCCTGATCGCGGGGCGGATCCTGAACGCCCAGGAGGCGCTATCCGCCGGCCTGATCTCGCGCGTCTACTCCACCGAGGAGCTGCTGCCCAAATCTCTCGAGACGGCCGCCGCGATCGCCGCCCAGGCGCCGATCGCCACCCAGCGCAGCAAGCAGCTGATCCGCTCCGGCAAGGCGGCGGTGACCGAGCGCATGGCCGAGGAGATGGTGGTTTTTAACCAGCAGCTGCGCTCGGCGGAGTTCGCGGAGTCGGTGGCGGCTTTTCGGGAGAACAGGCCGCCGCGCTTCGAGTAGGGCGCTCGGGCCTCCGTTTCGCGGCTCGGATCGACGAAACATTTTCGCTTTTTTAGCCATATCTCTTTGCAACGCGACGAGACCTCCCTCGCCGAGCTGCGCCGAGTCCTGAAAGATGAAGACTCTTTTTCGAGCTTGAGAGAGGTGGTGCACATGAGCGGGATCGACGTCGACCTCCGGCCGGCGAATGAGCCAGCGGCCGGAGACTTGAGGGTGATCGGTTCGTACCTGACCACCCGCCGGCTCGGTTCCGGCGGGATGGGGACCGTTTTCCTCGCGGAGAGGGCCGACGATGAATTTCATCGGCAGGTGGCGATCAAGGTGCTGCGCCGGGAGCTGGTGGGCGGCGAGGCGAGCCTGCGGTTTCATGCCGAGCGCCAGATTCTCGCCACTCTCGAGCATCCGCATATCGTGCGAATGTACGAAGGAGGAACGACCGACGACGGTTTGCCCTACTTCCTCATGGAGTACGTGGAGGGCCAGAGGATCGACGCCTACTGCTCTCGCCGACGGCTGTCGGTGCGTGAGCGTCTGGAGCTTTTCCTGCAGGTGTGCGACGCCGTGGGCTACGCCCATCGGCATCTGATCATCCACCGCGATCTCAAGCCGAGCAACGTCCTGGTCACCGAGGAGGGAGCGGTCAAGCTGCTCGACTTCGGCATCGCCAAGCTGCTCTCGCCGAAGCGTCGCCGGGCTGCGGCAGCCGAGACGGCGTCTCCTCCCGGGCCCATGACGCCGCGCTACGCCAGCCCGGAGCAGCTTCGTGGAGAGCGCCTCGACACGGCCTCCGACGTCTATTCCCTCGGTATTCTGCTGTTCAAGATCCTGACGGAGAGGCTGCCGTTCGAGACGGTGAACGGCAGCTCTCGGGAGGTCCTGGAGGCGGTCGAGAAGGCGAGGGCCGAGCGGCCGAGCCGGGTCCTCACCCGCGCGGAGGGGGCCCCATGGCCGCGGGGCTATCGGCGGCGAGGAGCCCGCGAGAGCCTCGGGGCGACCCGTCGGCGAGTCGTCCGGCAGCTCCGGGGGGACCTCGACCGCATCGTGCTCAAGGCTCTGCAGCGAGAGCCCGGCGAGCGCTACGTTTCGGTCGAGCAGCTGTCCCGCGATCTCGGTCTCCACCTCGGCGGCTATCCCACTCTGGCCGGGGGCGGCGGCCTCGTGTACCGGGCCGGCAAATGCGTCGGGCGTCATCGGGTCCGCGCGACTCTCGCCGCGGCCGTTGTGGCCCTGCTGAGCGCCCAGGCCCCCAACTGGTGGCGCCGGCCTGGGCTCGCCGACGAGCGGCGGCAGGCCGCCGAGGTCGGAGAGGCGGAAGCCCGGAAGCCGCGCAGGATCGCGAAGAGGGCCTCGGATAGAGCGCCTGAAAGACTTCGGAACCTTGGGCCGGCGGTGTTTCCGAACGCGGCGTCTTCAGCCAGGGTCCGGGCGTTTCCCTAGGCCCCGGGCGAACGGCTGAGGCGCTTGAAGAGCCAGGCTCGGGCTCTCGTCCATTCGCGGTGAATGGTCATGCGTGAAAGGCCCAGCTCGTGGGCGATCTCCGACTTGTTGAGGCCGCCGAAGACGTGCATCTCAACGATTCTTGCCCGCCGCGGGTTGAGCAGGGTGAGCTCCCGGAGAGCTTCTCGGCCGCTGTCGAAGCCGGCGGGCGGCGTCTTGCCGCGAAGGTCCCGCTCGCCGACCTTGAAATGCTCGGCGCCCGCGCAGCGTTTGTCCGCGGCGCGAGCGCGAGCGTGGTCCCAGAGGGTCCTCTTCATCATCAGCGTGGCGACGGCGAAGAAGTGTTGACGATTTCGCCACGGCGTGTCCTGCTTGGGCAGGAGCCGGAGCAGGGCCTCGTGGATCAGCGCCGTGGGCTGCAGGGTGTGATCGGAGCGCTCGCGTCGCATGAGCGAGCGCGCGCTCGGGCGAAGCTCCTCGAGAATCTGAGGCCACAGGCTAGACATCTCCTCTCGACCGGCTCCGTCCCAGGACGCGAGAAGCCGCGTCAAATCGCCAGGGTTTTTCGTCGTCCGCCGCATCGCTGACCTTGTGAGTTCAGGGGCCCTTGCGTTTCCTAGGCGGCCTCAGGGCGCCGGCCGCGGCGGCAGGCAGGTGAGAGACGCGTCGGCAAACGCCGGCAGCTCGTTCTTGTACAGCGCCACGGTGTAAAGATCGACCTCCGAGATGGTGCCGAGGAACGGGCGGCGCAGCGTCGGAACGTCAAAGGCGTCGTTGTTGCCGAAGCGGATCGGGTGATCCGAGAGCTTGACGGCCAGGGTGTTTCCGTCGGTGCCCGCGGCGCTCGAGTCGACGACGCCTTCGCTGACCTCGTCTCCCACGTAGAGCCTGGCCACGGTGTCGTCATCGCGATGACCGTAGAGGGTGAAGGCGACCTCAGTGGGCCCCGAGCCGGGCGTCAGAATCGCGTCGCTGGTGAGCTGGATCGCGGCGGTTGCGCTGGGGCACGGCTGGTTCTCGTGCCAAACCCGCAGCTGCACCCTTCCTTGGTTCGGGCCGGAAAGAACCGAGAGATCCCAGGAGCAGTTTTTTTGCGCGATCACCCCGCCGGTATTGATCGGCTGGGCCTTGAGATCGACCGTGGCGGTGAGCGTGAAGTCGCCGTTGTGGACGTCAAAGCGGTAGTCCTCCTCGAGCAGTACCCGGCCGTCATGGCCGCTCGTCGGCAGCTCCAGAGAGCTGAGGGCCCGCTGCGGGGTGGACTGCAGGGTGACGCCGGTGCCCGCCGCCAGCTCGACCCGATACGGGATGGAGCTGGTGCTCTGGCGCCATTCGAAATAGGCGTCCTGGAGAGCCTTGGCTCTGTCCCACTCGTGAGCATCGCCCAGCAGGCTGGCCTGCTCCGAGAAGCCGGCGGCGGTCTCGATGCCGAAGAGGAAGACGTTCTCCGCAGTCGGCGGATTTTCGCGCAGCAGCTTCCGGCTGTCAGCCGGGTTCTGGGCCAGTTCGAGAGCCGCGTAGTTGTTGCGAATCTCGCACTCCGATGCGCTTCCCGCGAGGGCCTGGCCAGGCTGCACCACGGACTCCTTACCCTCCCAGAAGAAGCGCTCGCCGCGGCGACCGAGGCCCGCGCCGCTCTCGAGCAGGTCGAGCAGGGTCTCGCCGTCGAGGTCAAAGTCTTCCAGGCGATAGCCGACCAGGTCGAGCACGGTGGGCACCAGGTCGACGGAGAGAGCCAGCTCGTCGGTACGCTGGCTGTGGAATCCTCCGTAGCGCATGATCAGCGGCACCCGGATCGAGCGCTCGAAGAAGTCGGCCTTGCGCCCGACCGGGTTCAAGGGGTCGGCGCAGGTAGAGCGCTGTCCCCCGGCGACCTCGCCGCCGTTGTCGCTCGAGAGAATCACCAGGGTCTCCCGGGGATCCTCGCCGGGCGCGCCAACGCCGAGTTCGTCCAGAATCTCCTGAATCTTCGAGTCGATGTGGGTCACCATCTTCTGGTAGCCGTCCCACCGGTCGACGATCTCGCACGTCTGAGCGCCCGGGCACTGGCCGTCGGCGGTGCAGGCCGTACCGCCGGCCAAGCCTTGGCAGGTTCGAGGGCAGCTGGCGAGGTCGTCGGGGGGACAGGTAAACGGAGTGTGGGGCGTGTAGAACCAAACGTTCAAAAAGAAGGGCTGATCTTCGTTCTTGTGGCGGCAGATGAAATCGGTCGCCAGGTTGCTCACGGCGTCGTCCACGTAGGCCGAGGCCGAGGGCGCCGGGCAGCCTGGGACGTTCGGAATGGCCACGGTCTCGCAGGCCTGGAGCGGCGGGCTGGTGCCGCACAGCTCTCGATCGTCGTGAGAGAGCGTGAACTTCTCGTAGTCGATGGCGCCGGTGTAAAAGACCGTGGACTCGTCCACCCCTCGGCTGGTGGGGTAGTGCTCTTCCCGGGAGCTGCCGACGTGCCACTTGCCGAAATGGCCGGTGGTGTACCCCTTGGCCTTCAGCAGCTCGGCGAGGAAGACCTGATCTTCCGGCAGGCCCTTCTTCTGCGCGGTTCGGTGAAAGCCGAACTCGAGGGGCGACTTGCCGGTTTGGAGCGATGCCCGAGTCGGGCTGCAAACGCTGCCGTTCGAGTAATAGCGCTCGAAAAGCACGACGTCCGAGGCGACGCTCGAGCCGTCCATCACGAGACTTTCCACGTGGGGCGTCGAGAGGACGTTCGGCCCGAGCTTGTCCGGGTTGCCGAGGAAGGCGAAGTCGCAGTAGTCGAGGTCGTCGAGGACGATGTGCACGATGTTGGGCAGGTCCGGCAGGTCCAGAGGATCGACCACGCGCACGGTCTTGAAGTCGCTGGCCTCGCCGAAATAGTCGATGCCGACCGAGCAGCCGCCCTGGAACATGCGGAACCCGAGGGGGTAGACCCCGGGCGTGGTCGGCGCGACGAGGTCGAACTCAAAAGTCGCGATGGCCGGCGAGAAGTTTGGCGGCGACTCGTCGGGCACGAAATCCTGATCGGCGGACACGCTGAGCTGCGGGTCGTCGATGCGCCAGCCGTTCCACGATCCGGCTTCGTTCGGGCACACGCCGCCCGGGCTCGGGGCGTCGTAGCCCAGCTTGAAGTTGGTGCCCGGAACCGAGTCGTTATTCCAGGGAAGAGAGCCGGTGTTGCGGAACTTGACCCGTACCGGATAGCTCGCCCCGGCCACCATCAATCCGGGCA
>JBCCLG010000384.1:0-5714 GCA_039027015.1 Acidobacteriota bacterium
CATGACGAGCATGACCAAGAGCTTTAGCGGGGTGATGAGCAAGCTCTCGAGCCATTGGTCAGCGACGGATGCGGCCTCGGATGACCCCGTCGACATCGACGAGACAGATGAGGGCGTCGGGCTGCGCCGCGTGCTCGAGGCGGCGGGTCCTGATCAGCCCGGAGGGGGATTGGTCGATTAGGGTGCTAAGGCGCCGATAGAGATGGCTGCGGTCGACTCCGACCTCGCGGGCCAGTCCGTGGACGCTGAAGCTCTCGTCACCTAGCCGGCGAGCGATCACCGCGTGGACCCGTTGCAAAAAGACCTCGTTCGCGGAGGGCGCGGCTTCCGGTTTCTCGGGCGGAGGGGCGCTGGCAGGAGGGCCCGCCTGCCGAGCGGGCGGGTCCGCGTCTTCCAGCCACGTGCGAATCTGGCTCAGGTTCTGCTCGGCGTTCTCGAGGGCGTCGAGAATATGCCCCGGCATCTCGCAAGAGGCCGCCGGCTGCGGCGGGAGCCATGCGCCTGGAGCCCGGGCGTCAGGATCCGGTCTCGAGGAGAGCTCGCGCCGCCTCTCGCCGCCGAGGTGCGCTCTCGCCGAAGCCGCGAGCACGACCGCCAGCAGAACGGCGAGGCCGGTAAACCAGGCGGTCGGCACGGTGCCGGCCATGAGGGCCCGCACCAGCAAAGCACCGTCTCCTGCCGCGAGAGGGAGCTCCCTCGGATGGGCGTGGCTGACCTCGACCCAAATCGCGAGGCCGACGAGCGAAAGCGTCAGAACCAGGATGTCTCTCAACCCCCTGGAGGGCGCTTGGCGGCGAGGGGCAGCGCCCGTCGCGCAGGGCAACCGCCGCTCCATCCCGGGCCGTGTGGACTCTTGAATTTTCATCACTACTCGCTCGCGTCGGCTTGCTTGGGAAAGTGAGGCGGTGAACGGGTGGACATTCTCCTTTGTCTATACATGCGCAAAAGTCAGAGAAGTCGTGCAGATTTTCCGGGGATCGCGGCGGATCGAAGGCGTGCTGCGCTGACGCGCGGTCCGGGCTCCGATCGGCAACCAGTGAGCAAAGGACCGCAACCCACGGGATAACCGATTGAGGGCGCCGTCGCTACGCTGTGTGGGTTGTTTTTGTGCGTCACAGGACCCTCGCCGGAGACGGCTGACGTTTTCCGGTTTTGCCCGTAAAGGGATCGTTCTCCATGAATGAAGTGACTGGTTATTCTCGAAAGTTCGTCTGGTTCCTTGCCTCCGCGAGCCTCGCGCTCGCCGCCTTCTTCGCCGCGTCGGTCGCCGCCGCCGCTCCCGATGTTCCAAAACCCGAGGCCCCTGACTCCGATACTCTGGCGCTCGAGACCGACTGGCGAGTCGCCGCCGGCAAGGTGGCCCCCGCTCTCACAAGCGCCCTGGGCGAAGCCGCCCTGTCCGGGGCTCTTGAAACCACCTACCGCGTGCAGGTGACGCTGCGCCCCTCAGGCGCGCTGCCGATGCCCAAGAATCTCCGCATGACGGCCGACATGCTGCAGACGAAGCGGCGGGTCGCGGAGGTGCAGAACCGAGTCTTTGCCAGGCGCCGCGGCGGAAGCTTCAAGCTCCTCAACCGCTACCGGGTCATTCCGGGCTTCTCCGCCGTGGTGGACGAGGCGGCTCTGCGGGATCTTTCCCAGATGCCGGAGGTCGAGCAGATTGAGCTGATGCCGGTCTATCAAAAGATGGACGCCGAGTCGCACCCGCTCGCGAACGTCGACGACCTGCACGCGGCCGGCTTCACCGGCAAGGGCGTCACCATCGCGATCATCGACGACGGCTTCGATCTCGACCATCCCGCCTTCGGCGGCTTCAGCAGCTTTCCGAACAGCAAGATCGTTGGCGGCCGCGACTTCGCGGACAACGACAGCGACCCGGACATCGACTGCAACCGTCAGTTCCACGGCACCGCGGTGGCGGGCGTGGCCGCGGGCAACGGCGGCGGCGTGCTCGGCACCGCGCCGGACGCCGCGATCGTGGCGCTCAAGGTGCAGAGCCAGTCCCTCGGTTGCGAAGGCGATCCTTCAGGCTCTCTCGATGGCGACGTCGGGGGCGCCATCGACTGGGCGGTGGCCAACGCCTCGACCTACGGGATTCGAGTGATCTCGATGAGCCTCGGCTCCTTCATTGGCTTCAGCACGGTGGGCTCGTGCGAAAGTTTTGACATCGCGACCCGAAACGCCATCAACGCCGCCCACTCGGCCGGGATTCCCGTGATCGTCGCCTCCGGCAACGCGGGTCTCTGCAGCGCGATCGCGCTCCCCTCCTGCATGGGCAACGCGATCAGCGTCGGCGCGGTCTATGACGCGAATCTCGGCGTCAAGGGCTTCTGCGTCAGCGATTTGGCCTGCAACGGCCAGTTCAACAGCAACTGTCAGAACATCCTGGGCTCGAACACCGCCTGCTTTGACACCACCACCAGCGCCGACCTGGTGACCTGCTACACGAATAGCTCCAGCCTGCTGGACGTTCTGGCGCCGTCAGAAAACGCCCTCAGCGCCTGGCCGGGCGGCGGCACGACCTCCAGCTTCGGCGGCACGTCGTCAGCCACGCCCTTCACCTCGGGCGTGGTCGCGGCCATGATCGAGAAGGATCCCACGCTCGACGGCGACGAGGTGCGCGCGATCCTGACCAGCACCGGAGTCGACATTCAGGACGCGAAGAACGGTCTGTTCAAGCCGCGGGTCGACGCCTTGGCGGCGATCGACGCGGTCAGCGACGGCGTGAGCGTCACGCTGATCTCCAGCGCCACAGAAGACGGCTGGGTGCGCGAGAGCGAGCAAAACTCGAACGTCGGCGGCAGCAACAATTCGGTGGGCGCCGGCGATCGGGCCATCCGTATCGGTGATTCCGGCGTGGACCGGCAGTTCAAGTCGATCCTGAGCTTCGAGACCTCGTCGATTCCGGCGGGCGCGACGATCACCCAAGCCACGGTCAGAATCCGCCGCAGCGGCGTCTGGGGCGGCAATCCCTTCACCACCTTTGGCGGCAATCTGCTGGTCGACGTGCAGAGCGGCGGTTTCTCTGGCTCCACCGCGCTGCAGAACCAGGACTTCCAGGCGACCGCGACTGCGCCCGCGGCGGCCACCATGAGCAGCCCCGCGAGCAATGGCGACTGGTCAGAGGGCGTTCTCGACGCGAGCGGCCTCGCCGCGATCAACGTCAACGGCCGAACGCAGATCCGCCTGGCCTTCGAGGTCGGTGACAACAACAGCGGCAGCCGCGACCACATCGGCTTCTACTCGTCGAATAACTCTGATCCGGACAACCATCCGCAGCTGGTGATCACCTACCAGGAGTAGCCTCAAAACGAGGAAATGCCGGCGGCCGGGGATTCCTTCGCCCCGCGCCGCCGGTCCTGCTGTTTGCGAGGCCCTCGAGAGAGAGAGCCCACCGGGCCCGGGGAGAAAGCGCCGTTCCGCGACGCTAGCTGCGACTCGCCCAGGCCGAGTTCCTCGCGGATCGATCAGCGGTAGGCTGCTACGAGGGCCATTGCAAGACTCGCGCAGCGGCGGCGCCGTTCGCGGACGGCAACCGCGAGCAGGCTGCTGCGGTATGCTGTACTTTCTCCGTACGGCACTCGCTGAACGCCGGTGCCCCGTCCGATCAAATCTCAGGGAGAATCCCGTGAAATGCATTCTGGTCCTGCCCGCGATCCTGCTTGCCTGCCCAGCAATCGCCCAGGTCGCTACGTCTTCTGAACCGGCGCAGAAAGCTGCTCTCGCCAAAGTTCTCGACTGTCGCGGCGAGGAAAACGATATTGCCCGCCTGGCCTGCTTCGACGCGGCGGCCGTCGAGATCGGAGAACTCCATCCGGCGCCAGCTGACGGTGCCGAGGAGACGGCAGTGGCCGAGGAGGAAGAGCCGGCCCCGGAACCCAAGAAAGCCGCGGCGCTTCCGTTCAAGCCCCGCAAAACCTACCCGCGGACCGTACCCACCCGGATCATCGAGGCTGATGAAGGGATGGTTGAAGGCTGCGATTTTCTCGGCACCGTCGCGGGAAAATCCGGATGGGGAGGGCTGGCCGCCAATACGGCGATGAAGGGCGCGACCCGAAGCGCCAAAAAGCGCGCCGCCAAGCTCGGGGCGACCCGCATCGTGGTTGGGAACTTCAGAAACGGAAACAGCAACAGCTTCACGTCCCTGCAGGCTCGGGCCTACTGGTGCCCCGAGAGTTGATTTTCGATAGGGAGCTGTTTTTGGCGGCCGGAGTTCTGAAGAGCACCAAATTCCCCAGCGGGTATCTGGACGCTTACGCAGAAGCTGACGAGCCCATGGCATTGACTCCGACGGACTAAAGGCACGGGTACGCTCTCCCCGCACCCCTTGACCGCGCGGCCGAGCGCCGTGGCGAGTGGTGGTAATCTCGAGGCATCTGTTCGAGGCGTCTCGAAAGGCGCCGTCACCTGATCAATGGGAGAAAAGCATGCGCTTTCGACACTTTGCGGGCCTTGTTGCCCTGTTTCTTTTTGCCTCAAGTTCCGAAGCCGAACTCGCTCCGCGCATCGCGCGCTACGCCGACGCCGAGTACACCCGAAGCTATGACCCTCTCAAGGCTGTGATGACGCTTCACAGCCGAGCGGTCATGACCCGGGGCGTCCGCACGCTTGTGATTTACGGAGACGGCCGGACCGAGTACCAATACAGGGACGAGCCCATTGAAGAGGGCCGCATGAGCCGCGAAGAGCTGGACGGTCTCTTCGAGAAGGCGGTCCGGCACGGCCTTGCAGAATGGGATACCGACACGGTCCTGGCCTGGCAGCTTCAGGATCGGGGATCACCGTTCCCTACAGTCAGGGACGGCTCGAAAGTGGTCATTCATATAGCTCTCGAGCGCTATAGCCGAGGTTCCTACAGCGCCGAAGACGCGACGCGGATTATTCGCGTCACATCGCCCGAGATCGCTGCCAGGCACCTGCCTGACATACCCCAATACAAGGCACTCGACGATCTGTGCCGAGTGCTTTGGACCTGGAGCGAGCGATGAGGCGCTGGCTGGTCCTGGCTGCGGGGTGCGCACTTCACGCCGCGGCCTTCCGCTCCGCGGGTAGGGTGGCCATCCCCACGGGAAGCATCAACTTCCTTGTTTGATGAGACCGGTCGTGCCGCAGACTCTCTGAAGTTTCCTCTCGGTGAGCCGATGGAAGACGTCCGGTTCCGAGCATCGTCTTTAACCGACGGCTTTGGCGAAGCGCCGTTTCGAACTCAGAACTGTTTGGATGTCGGAGGCTGGAGACAGGTCAATAAACCGAATGGTAAGGAACTGAGTATCCGGTTGAGCTTTGGCTCTCGGTCCCGGATCTTGGGCCTTCGTGAGTGACCTTGGAGCGGCACTGCCGCATGGAAAGATTAGCGTGTGGATATTTACCGACCTTGGCGTGCTCAGCGGCGATGCGCAGATAGTGCCGGCGCTTGATCCTCCATTCGTCGGTCGGTATAGCCATGGCGCGTCCGAATTCATCCAGCGTTGTGCCCGTCATCGCTTCGACCATGAGCGGTAGATGGGCGGCCGGGAAGTCATAGTCCGCGTCTAGATCCCAGAGTCTTATGACGCCGTCGTCAGACCAGGAAACGAGATGCTTTGCCGTTGAATCGACCGCGGTATGAAGGGAATCCTGGGGTGCCTCGGGATTCTTTTTGGGCAACGCTAAATGATAAAGCGGTTTCCCCCAAGGTAGACCTGTTCGTGAGTCCTGAAACCACATCTTGCCGC
>JBCCLG010000385.1:0-5713 GCA_039027015.1 Acidobacteriota bacterium
CACGGCGGCGAGCGCCGCGATGGCCGAAGGGCTGGAGCTGGCGAGCCAGCGCGCCCTCCTCGCCCTCGAGGGTCTCTCGGTGCTCTCTCCCCTGCAGGTGGAGGCCAACCTGCGGCTCGATCTCCCGCCGGCGTCGCCCTCGGGGGAGGTGCCTGAATTCCCCAGGCCCGGCCCCAGGCAGCTGGCCGCGCGCCTGGGGGTCGAAGACATCGTGGCCGGCCGGGTCTCCTGCGACGGGCTGATCTGCTCGATCGTCATCGAGCGCAGCGCCAGCGACGGCTTCCTGCTCTTCAGCGAGCGTGTCGAGGCGCCGCTCGACGAGCCCCTGGCCCTCGAGGCGGTCATGGTGGGCGCCATCGCGCGGGCCTTTCCAGAGCGCCGGTGGCGACGGGGCGCCAAGCCCGCGATCGAGGTCTCGAGCGCCGACTACCGGAGCCTTCTCGACCTGCGCCGAAGCTTCGAGCAGGGCGACGCCAAGGCCGACGGCGGCGCGGCGCTGCTCGAGGAGCTCGCCACGCTGATGACGAGGGCGCCGAACTTCGTGGACGCCCCTCTGCTGGCGGCGCGGGTGGCGCGGCACCGCTTTTTCGACTCGCGGCTCTCCCAGCACATGAGCCAGGCGCGCGCGCTGGCGGAGCGAGCGCGGCAGCTCTCGCCCGCGGACCCGAGGCCGCTGGTCGAGCTGATCGACGTGGAGTCCGAGCTCGGCAACGTCCGGGAGGCCCGGGCCCTGCTCGCCGAGCTCGACGCCATGCAGCCAGGGCGGGTGGACGTCGCCATCCGCCGCTCGGTTCTCCTCGAGCTGGAGGGCAAGCCTCAGGAGGCGCTCGCCGCGGTGCGCGCGATCGCCCGCAGCAGACCTTCCACCGACAGCCTGCGCGAGCTGGGATCGCTCGAGCTCCGCCTGGGCGAAATCGACGCCGCCCGCGCCACGCTGCTCGAGCTGCTCGAGGGCAACCCGGACTCCTACGCCGGCCAGGCGCTGCTCGCCGAGCTCGAGCTGACCCACGGCCAGGCGGACCGCGCCTCTCAGCTTTGGGAGACCCTCGCGGAGCGCAGCCCGAGCTTCGCCAACCTCTCGAATTGGGCGCTGGCCAACATGCTCCAGGGCCGCTACCGCGACGCCGAGGCGCGTCTGGAGCGAGCCGTGGAGCTGGCGCCGCAAAGCGCTTCGGCATGGATCAACCTGGCCGACGCCAGGCAGCTCGCGGGCCGGTCGGGCGAGGCCGCCTCGCTCTATGCCAGGGCCCTGCAGCTGGCCGAGGAAGATCCCGAGCCCGACTCGTGGCGCCAGCTGATCGTGCGCGCCCAGGCCCTCGCCCGGCTTCGGCGACCCGGCGAGGCGATTGAGACCCTGCAGGGCGCTCTTCAAAAAGCCCCGGACAACCCCGAGGTCGCCTACGTCGCCGCCCTGGTGCACGCTCTTCTCGGCGAGATGGCCTCGTCCGAGGCCCAAACGCGCCGCGCGCTCCGTCTCGGGGTGGGCGAGCGGTGGTTCTTCTTTCCGGCCTTCGCGCCGCTACGAAGCGGCGACGGGCCACTGCCCGCCGCCGCGCCGGAGGTCCGAGGACCCGAGGGCTTCAGCCTCCCCCGCGAGGCTGATTGATGATCTTGGGGTCGATCGACACCGGGGTCGGCGGGGTCGTTTTGGATTCGCCCTTCGAGACGTTCACCAAGAGGTTCATGGTGAATTCGTTCTTGCCCGCGACCAGCGGCACGTCGAGAATCACCGTCAGATGATCGGACTCGCGGCAGCCGGTGAGGAGGGCCTTGCCTTCGTTGCCCGCGAAGGTCGCCGGCGGATCTTGAAACGTGGCGTTGACCCCCGGCGCAGCGACGATCACGGCGTAGAGCCTCTGGAGCTGATCGACCGCCTTTTGGGTCGTGATCGACTCCGGAACTACGGTCACCTTACCCGCCTGGCTGACCATCACGTTGAAGGTGAACTTTGGCGGCGTAGGGTCCGGGATCTTGCCTACATCAGAACAGGGATTTGTCATCGAGGACTCCTTGAACAGTACGGAGGGCCAGCCGAAGTCCCTCGAGAGGGAGACGGTGACCGGAGAGTTGACTGACGCAGAGAAGCCCGGATCTAACCACAAAGCCAGGACCTCGACGAGTCCTCGATCCCGGCCCTGCCCGGGAGACGCGGAGCTTCTGAGGCGTAGACGTTTATGACGAGCGAAATTCAATACGACTGCGAAGGCTGCGCGGCGCCGCTCAGCTACGCCCCGGGCACGACCTCGCTGACCTGCGGCTTCTGCGGCCGCAACCAGCGTATCGAGCCGCCGGCGGACGAAGAGAAGACCGTCCGCGAGCTGGACTTCGAGCGCGTGCTGCGCGATCGCGGGCCAGGCCTTCCCGCCGAAGAGCTGATGCAGGGCGGTCACGAGGTGCGCTGTGAGGACTGCGGCTCGCACTCGGTCCTCGTCGGGCAGGCCGGACGCTGCCCGTTTTGCGACTCGCCCATGGTCGCCGAGGTCGACGCCGCCACCGTGAGCTATCTCAGTCCCGAGAGCGTGCTGCCCTTTTATATCGACCGCGAGAGCTCCCGCGACGCCTTCCGAGGGTGGGTCAAGAGCCGCTGGTTCGCGCCGAACGATCTGGCTCAGAGGGCCAGAGAGTCGAAGATCGACGGCGTCTACATGCCGTACTGGACCTACGACTCCCAAACCACCAACCGCTACGTGGGCCAGCGCGGCGAGCACTACTACGTTTCCGAGAGCTACACCGACAGCGAGGGAAATAGGCGCACTCGGCAGGTGATGAAAACCCGCTGGTACCCGGCAAGCGGCCTGGTCTCGGTGGCCTTTGACGACGTCCTGATCTACGCCTCGAACTCCCTGCCGCGCGACCTGATCCAGCGGCTTGAGCCCTGGGACCTCTCGGCCCTTGAACCCTATGACCCGGCGTATTTGAGCGGCTTTATCGCCGAGCGCTACCGGGTTGGGCTGGAGCCTGGCTTCGAGCTGGCCGAGGCGCGCATGAAGCCGAGCATCCGAGCGGCGGTGCGCCGGGATATCGGCGGCGACGCCCAGCGCATCTCGCGACTCGAAACGCATCACGACGCGATCACCTTCAAGCACTGCCTGCTGCCGCTGTGGATCTCGAGCTTCCGCTACGACGAGAAGGTCTACCGCTTCATCGTCAACGCCCGCACGGGCGAGGTCGCCGGCGAGAGGCCCTACAGCGTGATCAAGATCGTGCTGACCGCCCTTCTGGTGATCGCCCTTTTCTACGGTGCCCTGGTGCTCATGGAGGGCGGCTGAGAGACCCGCGGGGGAGGCGCGCTGAGCGCTCGGCAGCCCGTCCGACAGCCGCTCCGGCAGCCAAAAAAACGAAGGGTCAAAATTTATGAGCAAAAAGTCTAGATAAACTCATCTACGTCTATATCTCCCGCGAAAGTCCCCCACACACAGACAATGAGGCGCCTCCTTCAGAGGTAGGAGCGCGTCCGATCCTAGGGCCGTTCTTCGCCTTGTGGTCCTGGCTCCGGCCGCGCTCTTGGGGGACGCATCGTCCCGCCCGCTCTCCGGATTCTCCGGGTCTGAAGGAAGCTGCCGCGCTCTCTATCCTTCAAGGAGCCTTTCGTATGAGGTCCATTGGACTAGGACTTGGGTTCTTACTTCTACTGCTCTCCAGCCCCTGGGCTGTCGCCTCCGAGGAGACCCTCTCGGTCAAATCCTTGGCCGGCCCTCCGGGGGAATTTTTCGATCACGCTCTGCCCACCGCAGAAGACGTCCGCATTCCAACCAATATCCTCAAGATCGATCGAGACTACAACCGCGCCACCGCGGGCTCGATGACCTATACCAACTTCACTCCGGCCCCGGGCGAGGGCTTCACCCTCGTTCAGGCCACCACCAACTATCCGAACTTTGCCCCGGCGACCTTCACGGGGCCCGGCGGCACCCGCTACTACTTCAACGGCTCGACCCTGACCTGCAACTCGGGCCCCTGCAGCAGCTCCGAGGCCGCCGTTCAGTTCGAATCGTCCTCCAGCAACAGCGGAGGCGCGGTGAGCATCTCGATCTCCGGCGGTGAGGTGACCGGCGGCTCGTGGCAGCTGGCGGAAAACACCTTCCCCGGACCCCTGCCGACGGCCAGCGCCTCGGCGGCCCAGGTCGACTCGATGATCGCCTTCGACGAGAACATCGTGGAGATCTCGGTAGACCCGGATCCGTGCCCGGACCCGCAGTTCATCTGCCCGTTTGAGGAGCTGCGCAACGGGCGGACGCAGCCCTTCGATCTCACCGCCGGCGCCGCGCCGCTGCTCGCGGTCTCCGCGGGGGGCGAGGTCGCCCGGCGGCTCGACGGCACCTCACCGCTGATCCTCACCTCCGTGCAAACCACGATTCTGAACGCCAGCACCGGCCGCCAGTTCGCCCGCATGTCGCCTTCCCTCACCGAGGTCGCCAACCTGCCGCGCAACGCGGCGGGCGATAGCCTGCTGCGGCTGCCCAGCCTGCCCGCCGGCAACTACTCGATTCGCCTCGACATCGAGGCCGAGCTCGACGGCGTCGGCACCATCGAGAGGACCGGCTACTACTACCTGCCGATCCTCGAGAAGAGCCACCGCCTCAGCGGCGAGGCGCGCGCCGCGGCGATCGACGATATGCGAATCGAGGTGCGCCTGGGTGTTGAGAACCTGACCGGCTTTGATACCCACCTCTACGCCTATGGCGAGGTTTGGGCGAGGGACGCCAAAACGCCCATCGCCTGGATCGGCGGCATGACGTACCCCCAGCAGGAGCGCGGCGGCCTGGTGCTGCCGCTCGAGCTCGACGCGCGCTGGCTGGCGCTGGCGCGGGAGACCGGCGGCCTCTACGAGCTGCGCAACGTGCGCATCCAGGATCCGGACACCTTCCTGCCGATCGACTCCCGGGAGGTGATCCCGTTCTCGGTCGGCACCCTGCCCGGCGCGGCCTATGCGCCGATTCTGCGGGCCTCCCGGGAGGACGACGAGACCATGTTCGTGGGCCAGGGCGACCGCACGATCCCGGTGCGGGACCCCGAGCAGGATCCCGATCTGCGGCTGAACTTCAACACCGGCATCCTCCTGGTGCACGGCTGGTGCTCGGGCAGGGCCTGGCGTACCGGCGACTTTGCCGACGGTCCGCGGGTGACCTTCGAGGACTTCAACAACAGCCGCTCTCACGACAATTTCGCCCAGCGCCTGCGCACCCAGGGCGACGCCTGCTTCAACAACTCGTTCTCGGTGGTTGCGCACAGCCAGGGCGGGGCCGCGGCAACTCACCTGCGGGCCTTCTACAACAGCGGTCTCGACAGGTCGAGGGCACCCCGGCGGATCCAGTCTATGGGCACGCCGTTCCGCGGCTCCACGCTGATGGACCTCTACATCGCCACCGGGCCCCTAGGCTGGCTGATCGGCACGATCTTCGGCGGCTGCTCGCCGCAGTTCAGCCTCAGCACGGTGGGCTCCGCCGTCTGGCGCGTCACCGTTCCGAATTGGGCCAAGGACGACGTCTTCTACTACCGAACGCGCCATCGCCGGCCGGGCAACTTCTTCCAGCGCCTGCAGTTCTGGCGCTGGAAGTGCAGCATCGGCTCGTACGTCATACCCGGCTCCGATGACGGCGTCACCAGCGTGTCTCAAGGCGTTTTGAGCAACGGCAACAACATGGGCGTGAGAGACGGCGAGTGCCACACCGACGACATGCGCTACACCGACCAGCGCATCGACCGCGGCCGC
>JBCCLG010000386.1:0-5704 GCA_039027015.1 Acidobacteriota bacterium
CGTCCGTCGCGCAGGAGAAGCGCCCGGTCGGCGTGCTCCACGGCGGCGTCCGGATCGTGGCTGATCACCAGCACCGCGGCTCCGCCCGTCGCGCGCGCCCCGAGCGCTCGCCACAGGGCGGTGCGGCTCTCGGCATCGAGGCCCGCCTCGGGCTCGTCCAGGCAGACCAGCTCCGCCTTGTGCAGCAGGCCGCACGCCAGATGCAGGCGCCTCCTCAGGCCGCCCGAGAGCCCCGAGATTCTCTTGCCCAGGTGCTCGCCGAGGCCGAAGAGATCGGCCACCTCCGAGAGGCGATCTTCCGCCTGCGGGGCCCTGAGGCCATAGAGCGCGGCCATGAGGCCCAGGGTTTCGAGGCCGGTCATCTCGGGATCGAGGGCGAGATCCTGAGGCAGATACGAGAGCCGAGCCCGCATCTGCCGCGCGTCCCGTCCAGACGCCCGCCAGGGCGAGCTCACCCCCAGCACCTCGACCTCCCCCGAGCTGGGCGAGGCCATGCCGGAGAGGATCCTCAGCAGGGTGGTCTTGCCGCTGCCGTTGGCGCCCATCAGCGCCGAAACTTCGCCGCGGGCGATCTCCACCGAGACCTCCCGCAGCGCCACGGCCTGCCGCGACGAGGACGCGGCGGAGCCGAAGGTCTTGGTGACCCGCCGCGCCCGCGCCGCGATCTCGCGGCGGGCGACGCCCGAAGGTTTGGGCTCAGGCTCAGAACCCACGGGCGGCGCCGGTGCGAGACCGATCAGGCGTGCACGATGGTGCCCACATGCTCGCCGTCGAGGGCCGGGATGATCAGCTCCGGCTTGAGGCCGTTGACGATCTGGAAACGATCCACCAGCCGCGCGCGGGGCAGCAGATCGAGCAACACCTCGTCGAAGGGCAGCGACTCGATGCCGCGCTTGCGGATCTCGTCGACGCTGATCTCCCGAATCAGCTCGGCGCCTTCGTCCTTGCGCGGATCGGCGGTGTAGAGGCCGTCGACATCCTTGATCAGGGTGAAGGTCTTGCAGCCGAAGCATTCGGCGGTGAGGTAGCTGCCGGCGTCGGTGCGGTGCGGCGGAATGCGCCCGACCGGTGGCGGATGCTCCCAGATCTGGTACGGCGGGTCGCCGTTGAAGATCACCCCGGGCGCGCCCTTGACGAAGAACGGCAGCAGGTGACCAAAAATCTCGGGCGGGATGGCGACCACGCCGTAGGGCGCCAGCAGGGTCCCGAGAATGTGAGCGTTGCCGAGGGCGTCGGCGATCGCCAGCTGGGCCAGAACGCCCGTGGGCAGCTCGAGGTCGAGGCCGATCGAGAAGACGTGACGGCTGCGGGCGCCGCCGCCGGTGCCGATGATCAGCTGACGCTCGTCGAGCGCCTTGCCGAGCTCCTCAGCAACCGGGAAGAGGGCTCTTCGGCCCTCATCGATGACCGATCGACCGCCGACCTTGACCACGCAGGCGTCGGGCAGCATGCGAACCACCGACTGCGCGTCGCCGGCGGAGGCCACCAGGTCTTTATCGAGCAGACTCTCCCGCATCAGCAGGGAGTTC
Organism: Acidobacteriota bacterium; assembly: GCA_039027015.1. GTDB lineage: Bacteria > Acidobacteriota > Thermoanaerobaculia > Multivoradales > J023 > JAUIJL01. The sequence goes on from JBCCLG010000386.1 coordinate 1,530, forward strand.
ATGTGGTGACGACCGTCTCCAAATGAATCTGTCATCGCTCCTCCTTTCTCAATCCGCGGTGATCACGGTTCCGACCTTCTCGCCGGCCAGCGCGCGGGTCAGCGTGCCGGGCTTGAGGCCGTTGATGATTTGGATCTGACGCCGGTTCTGGGCGTTGGACATGAGGTCCAGCACAGCCCTCTCGACCACCACGTCCTGGAGGTCGAGGGCCTGAAGCTCCGCCACGGTGATCTCGGCGATGTGCTTGGCGTTGCGGTCTTTCTTGGGATCCGCGGTGTAGAGGCCGTCCTCGTCCTTAATGTAGATCATCGACCGAGTGCCGAAGACCTCGCTCACCAGATACGAGCCGGTGTCGGTTCTGTGGGGCGGAATGCGCCCGATCTCCGGGTTCTGCTGCCAGAAGGTGTAGGGCGGCATGCCGAAGAAAACCACCGCCTTGCGCTCCACCAGGTAGAGCGGCAGCTGCGCAAACTGGATCGGCTCGATGAACGGGATGCCGTGCTTGGCCAGCAGGTAGTGCAGCATGCGGGCGTTCTGCATGCTGACGAACGTGCCGAGCACGCCCATCACGCCGGTGGGCAGGCCGAGGTCGAGGGCCACGCTGTAGGCGTGCCTGGCCCGCGTGCCGGCGCCGGTGCCGAGGATCATCTGATGATCCAGGGCGATGTTCTCGACGATCTCCTCGATGACCGGGAACAGGGCGCTCTTGCCGCGATCGATCATCGACTGGCCGCCGATTTTGATGACGTTTGCGTCCGGCAGGATCTGCGTCACCGGACCGTCGGTCTGGCGCTTGATCTCCGGGTCGGTCAGCGAGCCTTCCACCAGGGCACGCCCCAGCTGGGTCAGCATGCCGTTTTCTATCGGTTCATTCATGAAGGTCCTTTCATGGGCGCTTGACGATCAGCGTTTCGTACTGTTCCTCCGTGGCGCGAGGCTCGTCGAGGTCGCCGTAGCGCGACTGAGCCCAGCGCTCGAGGTCTTGAAGAATCCTGCTCTTGATGGCTCTCGGGACGGATCGCCCGGCGAGACCGTCTTTCTCTCTCCATCTCTCAAGGGGCTGGCGCGGCCGCACCCGGGTGCTCCAGCCCGCGAGGGTGCGGGTCTCCACCCGGCACCCCGCGCGGCTGAAGCCGAGGTCGAGCTGGCGCCAACGCCGGCCGCGGCGCACCGCTTCAACGCCCCGCGCCTCGAGCCGGCGGTGCAGCTCGCGGCGCAGCTCGGCGGTCACCGAATCCCGCGATCGTCGCACGCCTCCCACCAGCATCGCGCCGCCCGGAGCCAAGACCCGCAGCGCCTCGGCGACCAGGGCCTCGGCGGCGAAGAGGTGGGCCGCGCGCGACGCCAGAAGAACCAGGACGCTGCCGTCGGCGAGGGGCCAGCCGCGGCGGGCGTCGGCGCGCACCAGCGCCGCGGCGCCGTCGACGCCGCGGAAAAGGCGCAGCATGGGGAAAGAGAGGTCGAGACCCACGTACTCGAGGCACCGCCGTGCGAGGGCCGGCCTCAAGGCCGCGCCCAGGCCGCCGCTGCCGGCGCCCAGGTCGAGCACCGCCCGCGGTGCGCCGAGTGCGGAATCCGGCGCCGCGGCGTCGACCACGGCGTCTACCCAGCGCTCGACCGCCGCGTCGGGCAGCGCAGCGCGATCACTCCAGGCCTCAGCCTGACGATCGAAAGAGAATGGAGAACCAGACATAAAAGACCTCGACACTCTAGCTCACCTTCACCTCCCCTGACGCACGATCGGGCCCGCGAAGCGCGAGAAAAGCGCTCCGCGCGGGGCGGTCTGCGCCCGCGAGGGGTTCGGGGCGATAGGATCGTCACCTCGTCCTGCGTCGAGGCCTCGATTAAGCCCAAAAAGATGGACTCCACGATCACCAAATTGACCGGCTGGGGACGCTGTCCCGTGGTGGAGGCCCCGCTGCGCTTCGGCAGCGATCTGGAGCGCGAAAGCGACCGCGCGACCCTGGCCCGCGGTCTCGGCCGCTCCTACGGCGACGCTTCGCTGCCGGCCAAAGGCGGCGTCGCCCTCGGCACTCCCCTCGCCGACCGGATCCTCGGCTTCGACGCCGAGCGCGGCATCCTCCACGCGGAGGCGGGCCTCTCGCTGCACGACCTGACCTGGGTGGTGCTGCCGCTGGGCTGGAGCTCTTACATCATGACCGGCACGGCCTACGTCACCCTGGGCGGCATGGTCGCCGCGGACGTGCACGGCAAGGAGCATCACCGAGACGGCACCTTCGGCCGGCACGTGGCCCGGCTCAAAATGCGCCTGCCGAGCGGCCGGGTGGTGTGGACCAGCCGGGAGGAGCTCCCGGACCTCTTCGCCGCCCCCCTGGGCGGCATGGGCCTGACCGGCCACATCCTGGAGGTCGTCGTCAGGCTGCGCCCGGTGCCCTCAGCGTGGATCGAGCAGGAAACCGAGCGCTTCGCGAACCTCGACGACCTGCTCCAGGGCTTAGGCCGAGCCGCCGACGGCTGGCCGATGACCATGGCGTGGCTCGACTGCATGACCCGCGGGCGCGCGATGGGCCGCGGCATTCTCTACCGCGGCCGCTGGGCCCCGGCCGAGCGCGCGCCGCGCAACGCTCCGAGGGTCGCCCGCCGCCTCGCCGTGCCTTTCGACGCGCCCGGCTTCGCCCTCAACGGGCTTTCCGTGCGCCTGTTCAACGAGGCGATCTACCGCAGGCACGGCGCCCGAACGCGCCGCGCCGTGGTGTCTCCCGAAGCTTTTTTCCACCCGCTCGACAAGGTGCTCCACTGGAACCGCGGCTACGGCAAGCGCGGCTTCACTCAGCACCAGTGCGTGGTGCCGACCCGCGAGAGCGCCGGCCGCGTGCTCGACCTGGTGACCCGCCTGGGCGCCGCGTCCTTTCTCTGCGTGATCAAAGACTGCGGCGAGGAGGGCGAGGGGCTCCTCTCCTTCCCTCGCCCCGGCACCTCGATCGCCATCGATCTGCCGATCGGGCCGAACACGCGCGACGTGGTGGCGCGCATCAACCGCCGGGTGATCGAAGAGGGCGGCCGCATCTACCTGGCCAAAGACACCTTCACAACCGCCGAAGATTTCCGCGCCATGGAGGGCGAGCGCCTGGAGCGCTTTCTCGAGGTGCGCCGCCGCTACGACCCCGAGGGCCAGCTCGCGAGCGTGCAGTCGAGGCGTTTGGGGCTCTGACGCTCAGGGAGGAAAGGGACCCTCGAACCGAGTCTCGCGCAGCGGACGGGCCCACAGCTGCTGGCCGTCCGAGAGGCGCACCCCTTCGATCGACAGGGGGATTTCGGTCCACGTGTCGTCGTCCTGGCGCACGTCGAGGGCCTGGACTTCCCGGATCACCAGGTTGCCCTTGACGAGGAAGGGTGAGTAAGAGGTCGCCGACAGCACCGTTCCCAGCAGCTTCTGAGTGGCCCGCTCGTAGACCCTCCACCGGTAGCGCTCCCCGGGATGCGGCGATTTGTGCAGGCTGGTGATCACGAGGTGCAGCGAATCGCCGGAGCGGAAGGTCCGCTGATCCGAGCCGCCCTGCAAGGCCGGGGGCAGGTCGCCCGCGGCGACGGTCACGCGCGGGCTTTCGAGCAGGGCGAGGGCGCCGGCGGAGTTCGCCCCCGCGAAGCTCAGGGTGCCGGCAGCCGCGTCGAACTGCGCGGCGCCGCGGCGCTCGATGACGTTCGGCTGCTGAATCACCGACTCGTCGGTGGGCGAGGTGAGCAGCGCGCCGCGCACGTCGCGCGCGTCGTAGTCCCACGCGATCAGGCCGTCCGCCGAGGCGATGCGGAACTTCTCCCCGAGCCCGTCGTCGACGCGCACGCGCACGTCCGAGGCGAGGGTGAGGGAGGTCGAGAGCTGCTCCTCTCCCTGGGAGTCGAGCAGCTTGACGGTCATCTCGGGACCGGGCTGCGCGCTGTCGCGCAGCGCCAGGAGGCCGCCGGCGTGCTGCGCCAGGGGCTGATCGGCGACGTCGCTGCGCCACAGCAGCCGGCCGTCGGTGAGATCGAGGGCCTCGATGCCGCCGCCGGGCGCCATCAGATAGATCTCATCTCGCTCGGTGTCGACCACCACGCCGGGGCGCAGCAGGATGCTCGACGCCGCCGAGTCGCCGTCGGCGGTTTGCGCTGCCAGGGGCTGAACGCTGAGACCGAGGAGGGTGGTCAAAAAGGTCGCTCGGATCAGCCACGCGGGC
>JBCCLG010000387.1:0-5676 GCA_039027015.1 Acidobacteriota bacterium
GTCCAGCGTCTGCGCGCAGAAGGCCTCGGCGCAGGACCCGAGGACGGGGAAACTATTCTCCAGCCACACCAGGCCAGCGGCACTCGGAAGCCGCCCCTGGGCAACGATGTCGAGGTCACCGTCGCGGTCGAGGTCCGCGAGCGCGACCTCGCTCGCGCCGCCGAGCTGTGTTTCGAAGGCCTGGAAGCTCCAGGTGGAGGCGTCGCCGACTGAGTTATCCAGCCAAATCACCCGTTCATCGGTTTCCGAGGTGACCACCAGGTCCAGATCGCCGTCGAGATCCAGGTCGCCGACGGCCATCTCGTTGAGCCCAAGGAGCGAGATGACGGTGCCGACGCAAAACTCGCTACCGCACACCGCTAGCGAAGGGTCGTTCTGGTACCACCGCACGGCGTTGTCTTCGAAGGCGGCGACCGCCACATCCACGTCTCCGTCACCGTCGAGGTCGCCAGCGACGATGCCGCGGGGGTCCCGGGACGTCGAGTCGAGGGTGTGGGCGGTCCATGCCGAGCCGTCCCCGGCCGTGTTCTCGAACCAGGTCACCGCGTCATCCTCGCCCGAGGAGGCCAGCAGATCGAGATCCCCGTCACCGTCCAGATCGGCAGACGTGAGCTTGGGATTGGTGTAGCTCGTCTCGAGGGTGGCGTAAGCCGCGAAGGGCACCTCGTCCGCACCGGACACCTCGGCCATCGTCGCGAGAATCGCGAGCGCGCAGAATGCCAGGACCCCTTCTCTCCGTCGCGATCCCGGCAACTCCCTGGAGGTCGCGATCCGTTGATTCTTCGCAGATTCGATCCCTACAGCTTCTGAGCAGACTCGTGGCGATTTCATGATTCGACTTCGTTTCCTGTAAGAGTTCGTGAATCAGGCTGGGAAGCCGACGGCGGAGGCGGGCTACGAAGGATTTTTTGCCGGACTCCCGGGGCCGATCCGAGCAGCGGTAGGTTCCCTGGAGTCAGCGTCGGTCCCGCCAGCCGGGTCGGGCGCGCTCGATAGACCTTGCGCAGGGGTCGGTGATTCCGGGACATCGATCTCTTCCAGGCGCGCCGAGAGACAAAAAAACCTCGAGATCGCGGGATGACCGAAACCGACGATCGCTTTGGGACGGTAGCCTCGAACGGGTTCGCTCAACCGCGATTCAACGCTGAAGCCGGAGCTGTGTCTGTTGAGAGAGGTCGCCGAAGAAAGCGCCGTCGGACGCGCTACGATTTCTTTTCACGGATATGGCAAATACCTTCCACCTCAAGCTTTTCGAGCTCCTTGAAGAGGCCCAAGACTGGCCGGAGCACGGGTTCGATCGTGAGCAGCGCGCCGCGGAGCTCTGCGCCGCCGGCCCGGTTTCGGCCGAAGAGCTGCTGGCGGCCCTCGATCGAGCGGATCAGCTCTCCGGTTTCCTCGAAGGTCCGGCCTGGGAAGCGGGACGGGCTTCGGCGACCGAGCCGGAGCCCTGGGCAGAGCGCCAGGTGGGCCGATACCGTCTTGAAGACCTGCTGGGTAGCGGCGGCATGGGTCAAGTCTTTCTAGCCGAGCAGGAGGAGCCGCGCCGAAAGGTGGCGCTGAAGCTGATTCGATCCGAGGCGGTCTCAGAGGCGGCGATCGAGAGGTTTCGCGCTGAGCAGCTGGCCCTAGCCCGTCTCAATCACCCCAACGTGGCCCAGCTACTCGACGCGGGCGTGACCGCGGAAGATCGCCCCTTTTTCGCCATGGAGCTGGTCGACGGTCTGCCGATCCACGCCTTCCTCGAAGAGCGACGACTCGGGCTCGAGGAGCGCCTGCTCCTCTTCCTCGAAATCTGCGCCGCCGGCCACCACGCTCATCAAAAGCAGATCGTGCACCGCGACCTCAAGCCGAGCAATATCCTGGTGCGCGAAATCGACGGCCGAGCCACGGTCAAGGTCATCGACTTCGGAATCGCCCAGGCCCTCGACCGGCCGACGGCGGGGGCCCAGGTCACGGAAAGCGGCGGGATCTACGGGACGCCCGAATACCTGAGTCCCGAATCCTTCGACGGCGATGTCGACACCCGGGCCGATATCTACGCCCTCGGCGCCTTGCTTTACGAGCTCGTCACCGGAGCTCGGCCGTTCCGTCGCGGGGCCTCCAAGCCCGCGGAGCTGATCGAGCGCATCCGCCGAGGCGTACGCGAGTCGGTGAGCGCGCGGGCCTTGCGCTCCGGAGTCGCCTGGGCCAGCCGAATCGGAGGCGACCTCGAAGCCGTCATCGACCGAGCGATGGAGCCGGACCGCGACTGTCGCTACGGCTCGGTCGTCGACCTGGTCGCGGACGTCGAGCGCTTTCTCGAGCATCGACCGGTCTCGGTGCGCAGCGCGGGCCCGTGGCATCAGGTCCGGCTCCTCTTCCGTCGTCGACGGGGTTCGGCCCTGGCGGCTACGGTCGCGGCCCTGTCGATCGCGGCGGGCAGCGGCGCCGGCGCCTTCGGTCTGCTGCAGGCCCGGCACGAGGCCGAGCTGGCCCGGCAGGCGCTCCGCGAGTCCGAAGCCATGTCCGGCTTCCTCTTCGGAATCTTTCAAGAGAGCGACCCGGACCGCGCCAAGGGAGAGGAGATCACCGCCCGCGAGCTCCTCGATCAAGGCGTCGAACGCCTCGACGAGGATCTGCGAGATCAGCCCAAAATTCGCGCCCAGGTGACCCGTACGATCGGCGATATCTATGCCCGGCTGGGCCATTTCGAGCAGGCGGAAGGGTTGCTGAAGGAGTCGCTGACGCTTTTCGAAGAGCAGTTCGGCGACGAGCCGCTGCAAGAAGCCAGGGCTCTCAGCGGCCTCGGCGTGATGAAGAGCAAGGCCGGTGAGATCGAAGCCGGACGCTCCTATTTTGAGCGCGCCTTGGCGGTGCTCGAAGAGCATCCCGATCTCGACTCGAACCTGACCGCGCTCACGGTTTACCACCTGGGCGCCTTGAGCTTCAGGGCCCAGGCCTTCGACGAAGCGGCGGCTTCCTTCGACCGTGCCTGCGCTCTCTGGCAGCGGCAGGGCGGAGACGCCCAATATCGCGCCCGCTGCTTCGATGCCCTCGGCGCCATTCGATTGGAGCAGGGTCGCCTGAAGGAGGCTCGCGACTATTTCTTGAGCGCGCTGGAGGTCAGGGAAGTCTCGCTAGGCTCCGACCATCTGCACGTCGCCAACAGCCTCGAGAACCTGTGCATGCTCGAGGCCAAGCTGATGGCCCTCCAAGCCGCCGAAGCGCACTGCCGCCAGGCCTTGGCCATCCGTAGCCGCGCCCTAGGCGAGGACCACGAGCAAAGCAACCGCACCGTAGCCCTGCTCGCCGTACCCCTTCGTCTGCGCGGAGAGCTCGACGCCTCCGAAGCCCTGGTTCATCGCGCCCTGGATTCGGATCTTGCCGCTGGCCGCGGCTCCGCGGCGTCGAAAATGTGGACGCGTCTCGGGTGGACCGCCTGGCTCCGGGGCGACTACAGCGAGGCGATGCGGCGCTATCGAGAAGCGATCGCCGTGCAGCCGGCCTCCTTTTCAGACCATCCGCCGGTTGCCCAGGCCTATTTCGGCATCGGCCTCTCGCTGTGGAAGCAAGGACGACTCGAGGAAGCCGAGAATCAGCTTCAGGAGGTCATCGAGTTTCGCCGGAATCACAACGGCCCGCGGCATCAGCTGACGGCCGGTCCGATGTGGGGCCTGGCCGGCGTCTACCGCGACCGCGGGACGCCCGAGGACCTAGCGCGCGCCGGGGACCTCTACCGCGAAGTCCTGGATATCCGCAGAACGGCCTTTCCCGAAAATCATGAGAAGGTGATTCTCGCCCTCCGCGACTATCGCGAGCTGCTTTCGAAGGTTGATGGAAAGGCGTTAAGTCTCAAGACCTCCGCGGGAGGGGCGATCGGGCAAACCGGGTCCAGATCCCCTGAGCGATGAGCGCCACGGAAAACGTCACGCTCTTGCTCGAACGCTGGCAAGAAGGCGATGAAAGCGCCTTCGATGAACTTTTCCCCGTGCTCTACGCCGAGCTGCGCAAGCTTGCGCTGCACCAATTCAACCGCGAGAACGACGCCCACACCCTGCAGCCTACCGCGATCGTCAACGAGGCCTACGTCAAGCTCATCGGTCAGGACCCGGGGCCTCTGCGGAGTCGGCGCCATTTCTATGCCCTCGCTGCCAAGGCCATGCGGCAGATATTGATCGATCATGCGCGTCGAAAGCAGGCGGAAAAGAGAGCCGGTGGCCTCCGCCGAGTGACCCTGACGGACGCCCTCGGGGCCGCCGTTGAGATCGGCGGCCCCGAAGCCGACGACCTGGTCCTCGACGAAGCGCTCCGCCAACTCGCCGAGCTCAAGCCTCGCGCTGCCCAGGTAGTGGAGCTGCGTTATTTTGGCGGCCTCACGTCCGAAGCCACCGCCGAGATCCTCAACGTGACCCGCAAGACGGTCACCCGCGATTGGAATACCGCCCGGCTTTGGCTCCTGGCGCGTCTCGAGTCTTAATTAAGGGTCTGCTGGCTCTGCTCGAGCCTGGAGAGAAAGCTGCCGGCTGCCGTCGCTTCGGTCCGAGTTAGCGCCGAGTGATCAAGTTGGCCGCCTTTTTTCGCGTAGCGGTTCTGAGCGGCTCGCGGCCGTCATTCTTCCTTCGACACGCTTTCCCAGGTCGCCTGTCGGCCCGAGAAAGCGAGGCCGCGAGCGCTCCTTTTTCAGAGTGGCTCTCCGTGGTGAGCCCCGAACTCTCCCTTTTCAAACCTCAAAGGAGCCTTCGATGCTGTGTATTCGTCAATCTCTGATCCTCCGCCGGGGGCTCTCTGGGGCCGCGGGGTGCCTCATCGCGGCGTTCGCGCTCGCTGGATCTGTCGAGGCTCAAAGCTCAAAAAAGGTTTTCACCGAAGCGGAGCTTTCAGAACCGCCGCCTGGCCCCAATCCCAACCTCAGCACCGCCTCCGCCGGCGCGGAGATCCCCGAGAGCTACCGGCGCGCCAAGCTGGCTTACGAGAGCCGCCTCCGGTCGGAGAGAGAAGGCGCCAGCGGCGCAACAGAAGGCTTTTCAGAGGTTGAGCCCAACAACTCCCAGGCTGAGGCCCAGCCACTTCCCGACTTTGGCACGGGCCCCGAGGACTCGTCCCAGTTCATCATCGCGTCTTCGATCGCTGTACCGACGCAGCCCACCCCCTTCGCCCAGGTCGCCGAGGACGACGGAGCGATTCCCTCCGCCAGCCCCACAGGTTTGGCCCCGGGTCAGGCGGTGACCGCTTTGGGTACGATCGGAGACGGCCCCCACGGCACCGCGGGAACCAGGAACGGAGACTTCGACTTCTTTCAGATCGCGGGAGTCGAAGCCGGCCAGATCCTGTCGATGGACGTCAGGACATTCGATCCCGCGGGCGATCTCGACCCCCACTGCGCCCTGTGGGACAGCGCCGGAAATCTCCTGGACTTCCTCGAAGATCTCAACATCGAAAGCGTCATCAGCTTCGATTTCGACTGCCGACTGGTGGTCGAGGCGCCCGCAGACGGCGACTACTATTTCTCGATCGGCGGCTGGTCGGAGGACGGGGAGCAGGCTTCCGAGCTGCTGCCTCGAGACCCCTTCGACTCGGGATCGGGCTTTGGGACGGCTAGCCAAGGGGGCTACACCGTGACCCTCGGACTCGACGCCGTGGATCGCGACTGCTTCTCTTTCAGCCTGACACCCGGCGATGTCCTGGGAACCTCCACCA
>JBCCLG010000388.1:0-5667 GCA_039027015.1 Acidobacteriota bacterium
CAACGGCGCGGCCCACACGAACGGCTCGGCCCACACGAACGGCGCGGCACACGCCAACGGCTCGGCCCACACGAACGGCACGGCCCACGCCAACGGTTCCGCTCGCGCTAACGGCGCGGCCCACGCCAACGGCCACGGCCCCCTCGATCTCGGCCTGTCGCTCGACGAGGCCAAGGCGCGTGGTCACATCGTTTTCGAGAACGTCGGATTCACCTATCGCGACGGTAAAAAGGTTCTTTCCAACGTCAATCTAGATATCAAGCCAGGCGAGCACGTCAGCCTGATCGGCCGCAGCGGCGTTGGGAAAACCACTCTGATGCGTCTTCTCCTCGGCTTTCTGCAGCCTCAGGAAGGCCGCATCCTGGTGGACGGCGTCGAGGTCACCAGCCTCGAGGACAAGAACGCATACCGGCGCATCTTTGGCGTGGTCAGCCAGCAGGACTTTCTCTTCGGCACCAGCATCCGCGAGAATCTTGCCTTTGGCCTCGAGGCCGGCGTCGAAGAAGAGCGCATGATCGAGGCTCTGCGCATGGTCGACCTGTGGAAGGACATCGAGTCTCTGCCCGACAGCCTGGACTCCTCCTACTCTTCGGACGTCTTCTCGGGCGGACAGAAGCAAAGGTTTTTCATCGCCCGGGCGCTGCTGCGCGATCCCTCCATCGTGCTGCTCGATGAGCCCACCTCCGCGCTGGACTTCGAGAGCGAGTCCCAGGTGATGACCGCCCTCGATCGGCTGGTGGGACGCAACACCACCATCACGATCGCCCACCGGCTGAGCACGGTACGCAACTCCGATCGGGTCGTGGTGCTGCACGGGGGCCAGGTCAAGGCCACCGGCACGCACGACGATCTCTACCAGAGCGACGGCTACTACCGCTCCCTCTGCGACTACAACAGCTTCGTGGTCTGAGGCAGCATTCCATGTCACCGCCGCAAGCCGCCGCCGCAGTCGCCCTCCAGGCTTCCCCGCCCAGCAGCCGATCCGGCTTCGCTGCCGAGCGGCACTACCGCCTCTCGAGCCATGCACAGCTTCGGCCCACGGGCTCGGGAGGCCTGATCGCCGAGTGCCTCAGCACCGGCGCCGTGCTGCCGCTCATCAACAGCACCCAGGTGACCCTCACCCTCTCGTTTCTCGAGGCCACCCGGCCCGCGGACCTGCTCGAGCAGACCGAGGGAGAGAAGCGGCAGGCGCTGCACGCCTTCTTCGAGCATCTGCACACGACCGGCCTGCTCTCGCGGGTTGACAACGAAGGCCGCGCTCTCGAGCGAGATCCGGGCCTCGAAAGCTGGGAACCGCACGATCTCTACTTCCACCTGCGAAGCCGGCGAGGCCGCACGCCGTTTACGGTCGGCGGCACCTACCACCGGCGTTCGACGTCGCCCGAGCCAGCTCTCAAGACCCCGGCGCGGTCCCTCGCGGTGTCCTGGCCCAAGCGGGCCAGCAGCGCCTCGCGCCCGGGCCTCTCGCTCACCGAAGCCCTCGAGACGCGCCGCTCCAAGTACAACGTCGAGCCGATCGACTCCGATCAGCTCGGCGAGTTCCTCTACCGCACGAGCCGCATCACCGACGTGCGCACCACGGCCCAAGGCGAGACGCTGCTGCGCCGCGTCTATCCGAGCGGCGGCGGATTCCACTGCCTGGAGCTCTACGTGGTCACGACGCGCTGTTCTGGCATCGACCGCGGCCTCTATCACTATCGGCCCCTCGAGCACGGGCTGGTGTCGATGCACGCCGAGAACGAGCACATCGACGCTCTGCTCGAAGAGGCCCGCAAGGGCACCGGTCGGCTGGAGTCCGAGCCGCCCGTTCTCTTCATCTTCAGCGCGCGCTTCCAGAGAATGACGCGGAAGTACCAGGGCCTCGCCTACAGCCTGATCCTCAAAGAGGTCGGAGCCGCCTTTCAGACTTTCTACCTCGTCGCCGCCGATATGGGCCTCGGCGGCTGCGCCATAGGCACCGGCGACACCGAGCGGTTTTGCCAGGCCACCCGCACCGATTTCTTCCGCGAGTCGAGCGTCGGAGAGTTCATTCTCGGCGGGGGCCGGAGATGAGCCACCGCGCCGCCGCCAGCGCCTACGACTCCGGAAACCCGGGCGCCGGAACCCTGGATGCCGGAGCCGTGGACGCCGGAACCGCGCTGGCCCGCGAAGCCCACCTTCTGGGCGACTCCGCGCCCCTGCGCTTGCGTCGGGGCGCGCGGATCGTCCACCGCGACTCCGAGACGCTTCTCGGTCACGGCCAGCTGACCGCCCGCTGGCTGCGCCTGGCGGGGCGCGGCATGTCCGGCCTGCTGAGCGTCTTTGACGGCCGATACACCCGCGGCGAGCTGCTGGCGGCGGTGCCCGAGACCCAGCGCCCGCGGCTCGAAATTCTGATCGATCATCTTCAAAACCACGGCCTGCTCGAGATCGCCCCCGCCGCGCTGCCCGCCCCTGACGGTCCGCCGAACCCGGCCCTCGACCACCTCGCCGACGCCCTCGACCTCGGACCGCGCGAGGATCTGGCGCAGATTCTCGGGCGGGCGAAAGTCGGAGTTTTGGGTTCTCCGTCTCTCGCCCGCCCGCTCTCGGACGCTTTGGGGCGATACGGCGTCAGCGCGCAGACGCTCATCGACGGGAGCCCCAACGCCCTCGCCGCGGCCGCCTGCGACCTCCTCCTCGCCCCGGCCTCGGGCGCCGAGGGCGCGGCCGCTCTTCTCGAGATCAACGCGGCGGCAATCGCCCTCGATCTTCCCTTACTGCCGATCCAGATCGACGGCTTTAAGGCCCGCTTCGGCCCGCTGGTGATCGCCGGCGAGGGCCCCTGCTACCGCTGCCTGGAGCGGCGCCTGGCGGCCAATCAGGACGTGGAGCCGAGCGAGGGCGAGGCCGTGCATCCCGAGGCGCAGGATCTGCAGGCGGAGCCGGCCGTCAACCTGGCCGCCGAGCTCGCCGCCGTCGAGGCCGTGCGCGTTCTGGTCGACCGTCACAGGGGCCACGTGCCCGGCCTGACGGGAAGAGTCCGCGATCTCGCTCTCGCGACCTCCGGCAGCGAGGTCCACTCGCTCCTCGCGGTGCCCTTCTGCCCGGTGTGCGGCCCCGCCCTGCCGCCGCCCGTCGCCAGCCGCAAGCGTCCCCCCGAAATCCCGGGCGACGAGGTCCTAGACCCGCTGTGCGGGCTGGTCAAAACCTGCCTCGACATGCCGGTCGGAGCGGACGACCCGAAGGTTTTCTACATCGCCACCGCGGCCACGGACAGCACGCGCCTCGGCACGGGCGTCTTCGACGCCGGGCGCTTTGGCTGCGGCGTCGACATCGATGAGAAAAAGGCCCGCGGCGCCGCCCTCGGCGAGATCCTCGAGCGCTACAGCGCGGCGCACTACGACCCCGCCGCGCCCCGCCGCTCGAGCTACGCCGATCTCGAGGGAGAGGCGGTGCACCCCGAGGCGCTAGCGCTCTTCGACGACGCTCAATACCGGGCCTTCGAGGCCGCCCGCGCCGACCCCTCGGCGGCCAGCCGCAGGCTGCGATTCGGTCCCGAGCCCCGGCGCTTCCTCGAGACCACCCGCACCTCGTGGGTGCGCGGCCACAGCCTCAGAGACCGCAGGCCGGTCTGGATGCCGGCTCCCTTCGTATACCTGCCCTACCGATACCGCCGTGACGAGTCTTATTTGGACAGCTGCCTCTCCACCGGCGTCGCCTGCGGGCGCACTCGCGAGGAGGCCGTCCTCAAGGCCCTTTATGAGGTGGTCGAGCGCGACGCGACCTCGATCTTCTGGCTCGCCAGGCTCTCGCCCCGGCGCCTGCGCCCGGCACCCGGCTCAGGCCTCGACCTTCTGTGGCGAGAGCGCCTCGAGACCCCGGGAACGGAGCTGCGGCTGCTCGATTTGACGACCGATTCCGGCCTGCCGACGGCGGCCGCCTTCCTGCTTCGCGAGGGCGGCGGCACGGTGGTGGGTTCGGCCACTCGGCACAGCCTCGCCGTGGCTGCGCGCAAGGCCCTGCTCGAGGCGATCCAGGGCCAGATGGTGTGGCGAGACCAGCTGGCCGGCCGCGCCCCGATCCAGACCTTCGCCGAAGACTCCTCCGACATCATCGGCTTCTCAGACCACGCCCGCGCCTACCTCGATCCGGCCATGCGCAGCCGACTCGACTTCCTGTGGCGCCATCCCGAGACTCAGACCCTGGCCGACGATCCGCAGACCGCGCCGAGCAGCGCGGACCTCCTGCGCGCCGCCGTCGAGTCTCTGGGCGCTCTCGACCTCGAGCCCCTGGCGGTCGACATCACCTCCCCCGACGTGCGCCGCCTCGGCTATTGGGTCATGCGGGTGATGGTGCCGGGCATGCAGCCGCTCAACGCGCAGCACACGCGCCCGTACCTCGGCGGCCGCAGGCTGCGGGAGATGCCCGCACGCCTCGGGCTGCCTCAAAACCTCAGCGGCGACGGTCGAATCAACGCCGACCCTCATCCTTTCCCCTGATCGGCAGCTGCCGCTTCCCAGCATCCAAGTAGCCAGCGACCTCGTGACCCCAGACAGGACCCCACATTCATGACGGCACCCACCGCAGCCCCCGACGCTCCTCTTCTCCGCCTCGACCCGAACAGCCTGTGGCTGGCCAGCGAGGACAGCCTGCAGCTGATCAACCAGCGCGGCTCCTTCGATCTGCAGGCCAAGAATCTGCATCGCCTGCACGCTCTTCTGACCCCGCACCTCGACGGGCGATTCTCGGAGGCCGAGCTGCTGGCCGCCGTCGACCCGGCGCAGGCCCCGGCCGTGCGCTCCTATCTGACCAAGATCCGAGAGTCCGGCGGCTTCGTCGCCCCGTCCGCCGAATCCGCCGACGGCGAGGCCCTCCCCCTCGAGGATCTCGGCGCCGCCAGCGCGCGCGGTGACTTTCACGCCGGCGGGCGACGCCTCGCCGTCGACCTCTGGGGCGGATCGCCCCCTCAGCGCGGCAGCTTCCTCTTCTTCGTCGAACGCTCCCGGGCCGCCGAGTGGCTGGCCGGCCTGCGCCGCCTCGAGGAGAGCGGAACGGAATCGAAGGCCTGGCAGACGCTGGTCCTGGTAGAGGACAAGGCGGGACCGCAGCGCGGCGAGCTCGAAAAGCGCGCCGCCGTGGCTCGCTGGATCCTTTCCGGCGCCGCCGGCCCGGCCGCGGAGAGCGGCCGACTGCAGATTTTCGAGCTGCCGCCGGGCGCGCTGAGCGTGCGCCGGCTGGTCTCTATCGATCCGCGGGCCGGCAACGGCGAGAGCGGCAGATACGACTCGGACGCCAGCGGATCGGTGGGACTCGCGACCCTGGCCGATCAGCTGGACCTGTTCACCAGCGAGGACGTCGAGCAGCTGCCGCTGTCCGTCGCCCGGGTGCGCCCCTCCTGGCTGGGCGACGGAACGCCGTGGCGCTACGGGCTGCACTACGATTCGGTGCGCGACGCGCTGCTCACCGACTTTCTCGTCGGGCTGGCCTCCACCAGGGGCTCGGCGGCGGCGGGCGACTTCTTCGAGGGCGCGATCGGCGAACCCCGGGGTGGGCTCCGTCGGCGCGCCGCCGCGAGCGGGCCGGTGACCCACGCAGCGCGCCGCGAGGATCTGCTGATCGATCTGCTGGAGCAGCGCGAGGCAGGCCGAGCCGCGGGCCCGTGGAGCCAAATCGATCTCCTCGAGGCTCCCCCCGCAAGCGCTCCCG
>JBCCLG010000389.1:0-5664 GCA_039027015.1 Acidobacteriota bacterium
ATGGAATACCGCAACCTAGGCCGCAGCGGCCTCAAAGTCTCCCCCCTCTGCCTCGGCACCATGATGTTCGGCGCCTGGGGCAACCCCGACCACGACGACAGCATCCGCACGATCCATCGAGCGATCGACGCCGGCATCAACTTCATCGCCACGGCCAACGTGTACTCCGCGGGCGAGTGCGAGGAGATCATCGGCAAGGCGATCGCCGGCAGGCGCGAGGAGGTCGTTCTGGCGACCAAGGTCTTCGGCGCCATGGGCGACGGCCCCAATCAGCGCGGGCTCTCGCGCAAGACGATCGAGGAGCAGGTGGACCACAGCCTCCGGCGCCTCGGAACGGACGTCATCGACCTCTACCAAATCCACCGGCCCGACCCCACCACGCCCTGGGACGAAACCCTTCGGGCGCTGGACGATCTGGTGCGCAAGGGCAAGGTGCGCTACATCGGCGCCTCGACCAATCACTATGCGTCGACCAGCGTGTGGCAGCAGAAGCTCGAGACCTGGCAGCTGGTCGAGAGCCTGTGGGTTAGCGAGCGCCAGGGCCTCGAGCGCTTCATCAGCCTGCAGCCGCCTTACTCGATGCTGCGCCGCTCGATGGAGGACGACCACTTTCCGATGACCCGGCACTTCGGCATCGGCAACATCGTGTGGAGCCCCCTCGAGGGCGGCTGGCTGACCGGCAAGTACCGGCGCGACGCCGAGAATCCCAAGGACTCGGTGCGCGCCGAGAAGTGGGTGGGCGATACGGCCGATCCCAAGTTCGAGCAGCGGCTCGACGTGGTGGAGGAGCTGCTGCCCATGGCCGAGGCGCGCGGTATGTCTCTCGCCCGCTTCGCCACGGCGTGGACTCTTCTGAACCCCGACGTGACCTCGGTGATCATCGGGCCGCGGACCTTAGGGCAGCTCGAGGACAGCCTCGAGGCCCTCGAGGTGACGATCAGCGAGGAGGAGAAGGCGCGCATCGACGAGCTGGTGCCGCCGGGAACGAGCGTTCTGTGACTCGGAGCGGTCCGGAGTTCTGATTAGCCGGCGGTGACCGGGTCGGCCTCGAGACCGCCGTCTGTCGGGCTGGCGCCCTGGGCGGCGGCGGCCCGCAGGTCGGCCTCGAGGCGGCTGCGATCGAGGAGGGAGTAGACCACCGGGATCACGATCAGCGTCAGCACGGTGGCGACCGCCAGGCCGCCGATCACGGTGATCGCCAGGGGCGCGCGCAGCTCGGCTCCCTCGCCGAGGCCGAGGGCCATGGGCAGAAGGCCCATGATGGTGGTCGCCGAGGTCATCAGGATCGGACGCAGACGCTGGCTGCCGGCCTCGATCAGAGCGTCTTTTTTGGCCAGGCCGCCCTCGCGGCGCAGGCGGTTCACCGCATCGACCAGCACGATCGCGTTGTTGACCACGATGCCGGCGAGCATCACGGCGCCGATCATGGCGACCACGGTCAGCGAGTTGCCGGTGAGCGCCAGGGCGCCGATCACGCCGATGGCTCCCAGGGGCAGGCTGAAGATGATCACGAAGGGATGGAGGAAGCTCTCGAACTGCGACGCCATCACCAGGTAGACGAGGAAGATGGCGAGGGCCATGGCGAGGAGCATGGAGCGCAGGGAGCGCGTCATCTCCACGCGCTGGCCGCCGATCTCGGCGGTGACGCCCAAGGGTAGGGCCTCGCCGGCGAGAACCTGTTCGATGTCGGCGGCGACGCTCGCCATGTCGCGATCCTCGAGGTTGCCGGCCACCAGGGCGGCTCTCTTCTGGCCCAGCCGACGCACTTCGCTCGGGCCCTCGGCGAGGGCGATGTCGGCCACGGTCTTGAGCCGGATGGGCACGCTCTCCCCGGGGCCGGCGTCGACCTCGCGCTCTACCCGGAAGCCCGACTCCGTGCGCTCGCTGATGGTGCGGGTGCCGCCCACCCGGCGCTGGCCGACGATCAGGTCGGCGACGTCGTCGACCGACGCCTGCCCGCGCTCCACGGAGCGCACCAGGATGTCGATCTCGCGATCGCCCTCGGTGAAGCGCGTCGCCACGTCCCCCTGAACCTTGTTGCGCACCACGGCGGCGACGTCGGCCAAGTCGAGGTCGAGCTGGATCAGCTGCTCGCGGTTGAAGGTCACCTGCAGCTCGGGGTTGCCGAGCTCGGCGGTGGTGGTGACGTCCACCAGGCCGGGGATCTCTTCGAGGCTCTGGCGGAGCTGGGCCGACGCGGCGTGCAGCTCTCCGAGATCATCGCCGTAGACCTCGACCTCCACCGGCGTGCGAAAGGTGAAGACCGAGGGGCGCTCGAACTCGAAGTCGGCGTCCCGCTCGGCCGCCAGGCTGCGGCGCAGCCGGCCCGCCACCTCCTGCTCGTCCTGGCGGCTCGAGCCCGGGCGCAGCTTGACCTGGAGGCGCGCTACGTTCTCGCCCTCGGCGCCTGAGGTGCTGGCGAGCGAAAGGCCGGCGCCGCCGACGATCGTGGAGTAGGCCTCCACGCGCTCGTCGTCCTCGAGGGCGCGCTGCACGCCGGCCATGAAGCGGTCGGTCGACTCGAGGGGCGTGCCCTCGGGCAGCTCGACTCGAAAGCTGAACTCGCCCTGGGAGAGGGCCGGCACCAGGTCGACGCCGAGGGTCGGCACCAGGACGGTCGCCCCCGCGGCGGCCGCCGCGGCGCGCAGCAGCACCCGCGCCGGATGGGCCAGGGCGGAGCGCAGAATCCGCGGATAGAGGCGGCCGAGAGCGCCCATGCCAGCGTCGAAGAGTCGGCCGATGGGGCGGAGAAGAGCGCTCAGGCCGCGGTAGAGCAGGCCGCCCAGGGCGCGCGCGGCGGTGAGCAGGAGGAGGGGCAGAAAGCTCACGGCGCGGGAGAGTCGGCCGGGGCGGGCCTCAGCGTCTTCGGGGCTGGCGTCTTCGAGGCTGGCGTCTTCGGGGCTAGCTTCGAGGTCGACGTCCTGGGAGCTGGCGTTCTCGGAGTCCGGGCCCTCGGCGAGAGCGCCCGCGGGGCCGGGCTCCTCGGCCGTCTTGGCAGACGGGCCGCCGAGCACCGAGGCGAGCATGGGGATCAGCGTCAGGGAGACGGCGAGCGAGGCGATCAGCGAGAAGGATACGGTGAGCGCCTGGTCGCGGAAGAGCTGGGCGGCCACGCCCTCGAGAAAGACCACCGGCAGGAAGACGGCGACGGTGGTGAGGGTCGAGGCGATCACCGCCTGGCCCACTTCGCCGGCGCCTCGCCGTGCGGCCTCGAGCGGACCCGCGCCGCGCTCGCGGTGTTTGTGGATCGCCTCGAGCACCACGATGGCGTTGTCGACCAGCATGCCGACGCCGAGGGCCAGGCCGCCGAGGGACATGACGTTGAGGCTGGTGCCGGTGCGGTACATCAAAAAGAAGGTGGCGACGATCGACAGCGGGATCGAGGCGCCGATGATCACCGTCGACCGGGCGTCGCGCAGGAAGAGCAGCAGGATGGCGACCGCGATCGCGCCGCCGACCAGGGCGTTCGAGAGCACCTCGCGGATCGACGCGCTGATGAAGCTCGACTGGTCGGCCCCCACGTGCAGCTCGACCCCTTCCGGCAGCTCGCCGCGCAGCTCCTCGAGCCTCATACGCACCGCCTCGGCGACGCGCACCGTGTTGGCGTCGCCCTCCTTGTAGAGCGCCATCTCCACGGCCTCGCGGCCGCCGAAGCGGGTGATCACGTCGCGCTGGCGCGCCCCGCGCTCCACGCGGGCGACGTCTCCCAGGGTCACCAGGCGGCCGCCCTCGCGCAGAATGACGGCGCCGCGGATGTCCTCGAGCGACTGAAATTCGTTGCGCGAGCGCACCAGGTAGCGCGCCTCGCGCTCGTAGAGGCTGCCGCCGGCGCTGTTGACGTTGGCGGCGGCGAGCCGGGTGCGCACTTCCTCGATCCCCAGGCCGAGAAGGGCGAGCTTGCCCTCGTCGATCTGCACGTGGATCTCTTCCTCGAAGCCGCCGTGCACCTCGATCGCCGCCAGGCCGGCGGTGGACTCGAGGTCCTTCTCGAGGACCTCCTCGCCCAGATAGCGCAGCTGAAAGAGGTCGTCGCCGGTGAGGTAGAGACGGAGAACCGGATCGTTCGAGGGGTCAAAGCGCAGCACCACGGGCTTCTCGGCGTCCCGCGGCAGGCCCACCAGGTCGAGCTTCTGGCGCACGTCGAGGGCGGCGAAGTCCATGTCGCGACCCCAGCTGAACTCCAGGGTCACCTGGGAGACGCCGGGCTTTGAGACCGAAGTGATGCGCCGCACGCCGGCCACCACGCCCACCGACTCCTCGATCGGCCGGGTGAGGAGGGTCTCGACCTCCAGGGGCGCCGCGCCGTCGAGCGCCGTTTCGACCGTCAGGCTGGGGTAGGAGATATCCGGCAGCAGGTCGATCGGCAGGCGGGTGAAGGCCACCGCGCCGAAGAGCGATATCGCGAGGGCCGCCATGGAGACGGTGACCCGCCGTTTGAGGGAGAAGTCGATCAGGCTCATCTTCGAGGACCTCGCCAGCTGGCGGTGGAGGTCGGGAGTTCAGGGAGGTACGGCGAGGTGCGGGCGCAGGGCGTCTTGCGGCGGGCGCGCCTCGCGCGCCTGCCGGGAGCTGGCAGGAAGGAGGGAGGCGGGCTCAGCTGGCGGCGGCGATCCGCTCGACGGTCGCGCCGTCTTCGAGGCCGCCCTGGCCGGCGACGATCACCCGCTCGCCGGAGACCACGCCCTCGATCGCCTCGACGCGGCCGTTCTCTTCGAGGCCGAGGCGCACGCTGCGCTTCTCGGCGACGCCGTCGCGGTCGACGAAGACGTAGGTGGACTGAAGCTCGCGGACCACCGCCTCGCGCGGCAGAAGCACCGCCTGCTGGCGGGTTTCCTGGACGATGTCGATGCGCACGAAGGCTCCCGGGCGAACCGCGCGGGGCACCCGGCGGGCCTCCACGGTGACCTTGACGGTACCGGTGGCGGTGTCGACCACCGGCGAGATGCGCTGGATGGTGCCGGTGAAGCGGACGTCCGAATCGGCGCGCAGGGCGATGTTGACGGCGCGGCCCTCGGAGAGGTCCAGAACGTCCTGCTCGGGCAGGTAGATGCGGGCTACCAAGGGCTCGAAGTCGGCGACGGTGAACAGCTCGTCGCCGGGCCGGATGTGCTGGCCGAGCTGGGCTGCGCGCTGGGTCACGCGGCCCGCGAAGGGGGAGCGAATAAAGGTTTTCTCGAGCCGCCACTCGGCCTCCGCCTGCTCCTGCACGGCGAGCTGGTGGGCCTGGGCGAGCTTGTCGAATTCGTCTTTTGACAGCAGCTCCTGCTCCATCAGGCGCTCGGCGCGGGTCCAGGCCAGGCGGGCGGTCTCGGCGCGCACGCGGGCCTTTTGAAGGGTGATCTCGGCGTCGTCGCGCGCCAGCTCGGCGAGAACGTCGCCGGCCTGGATCGAGTCGCCCTCCTCGACGTGCAGCCTGGCGAGGCGGCCCTCCCACTCGGCGAGAACCCGCACCTCATTTTCGGGGACCAGGTTGGCGGTGGAGGTGAGGTAAGAGGAGACCTGCCCCGTGCCCACCTCGTGAGTCTCGACCGGAATCGGCAGCGCTTCGGCGGCCGTCTCCTGGGATTCGCTCGCTCGGGCGTCAGCCTCGGCGTCGCGTGCGCCGACGCGCAGGGGCGGCATCATCCGTGCCATCACTTTCCGATGAAAATCCGCCCAGCTCCG
>JBCCLG010000390.1:0-5659 GCA_039027015.1 Acidobacteriota bacterium
CGCAATATTCAGCTTTACGAAGAGAGCTTCGGCGACGTGCCGGAGGCGCCGGCGCCGGAAGGCGACGTTTCCGTCAACTGAACGGGCGCCCCCCCCTGCCCCACGCTCGCCCGCCCATGGCTTTCCTCAGCACCCGCGACGCCTCGGCCAGCTTCAGCTTCGCCGAGGCCCTGAGGCTCGGTCCCGCCCCCGATGGCGGGCTCTTCATGCCGGCGAGCCTCGCCCCGCTGGACGCCGGCTTCTGGCAACGGCTGCCCGGACTCGGCGTCGCCCAGATCGCCCGCGAGGTGCTCCTCAGGCTGCTCGACAGCGAGCTCGACGGCGACGCCCTCGAGGCCCTCGCCGAGGACGCCCTCGACTTCGAGATGCCGGTGGTGGAGGTGACCGACCGCCTGCGGGTGCTCGAGCTCTTCCGAGGACCGACCCTCGCCTTTAAAGACGTCGGCGCCCGCTTCCTCGCTCGCTTTCTCGCCCTCACCCGGCCGGAGGGCGGCCGATCGACCGTGCTGGTGGCCACCTCCGGCGACACCGGCGGCGCCGTCGCCCAGGCCTTTTACGGCGTCGAGGGCGTGCGCGTCGCCATCCTCTACCCTCGAGGCAAGGTGAGCCTGCGCCAGGAGCGCCAGTTCACCACCCTCGGCGGCAACGTGCGGGCGTTCGCCATCGAGGGCGCTTTTGACGACTGCCAGAGCCTGGTGAAAGAAGCCTTCGCCGACCGCGATCTCGCCCGCCGCGTGGCGCTGACCTCGGCCAACTCGATCAATATCGGGCGCCTGCTGCCCCAGGCCATCTATTACGTGCACGCCGCGGCCCAAATACCGGCCAGAAGGCCCCTGCTCTTCGCCACGCCGAGCGGCAATTTCGGCAACCTGACCGCCGGTTTGCTGGCGCGGCGCCTGGGGCTCGAAGCCCGCTTCCTCGCCGCCACCAACTCCAACGACGCGGTTCCCTCCTACCTTGAGAGCGGACGCTATCGGCCGCGGGCCTCCCTGCGCACGATCTCGAACGCCATGGACGTGGGCAGCCCCAACAACTTCGAGCGCATTCAGCACCTCTACGGCGAGGACCTCGAGGCGCTGCGTCGCGACGTGTCGGGCACGCGCGTTGACGATGACGAAACCCGAGAGACGCTCGGCCGCGTCTGGCGGCGTCACGGCTACCTCCTCGATCCGCACACCGCGGTCGGCTGGCGGGCCCTCGAGCAGGCTTTGGAGCGCGAGCCCCGGGAAACCGCAGGGGTCGTGCTGGCCACCGCCCATCCGGCCAAATTCGCCGAGGTCGTGGAGCCGGAAATCGGCCGCGAGGTCGAGGTTCCAGAGCGGCTGGCGCGCCCGATGAGTCGGCCGGTGCGCAGCGAGCCTCTGCCGCGCCGACTCGACGCGTTGCGGGACCGCCTCCTATCCTGGTAAGACTGGTGTCGCCGCTCCCGCAGACGCCCAGCAGCAGCCCCGCGCCATCTCTTTAGCTCGCTCCCGAGGACCCCGCGATGCCGCCCGAGACCTCCGAGAGAATCCTGAACAAGGTTCTGATCGCCAACCGAGGCGAAATCGCCGTGCGCGTTCTGCGCAGCCTGCGCGAGCTGAAGATCCAAAGCGCGGTGGTCTACTCGGAGGCCGATCGAGCCAGCCTGCCGGTGCTGCTCGCCGACGAGGCCCACTGCCTCGGCCCCGCGCCGTCGCAGGAGAGCTATCTGCGCGCCGATGCGGTGATCGAGCTGGCCAAGACGATCGGCGCCGACGCCGTGCATCCGGGCTACGGCTTTCTTTCAGAGAACGCCGACTTCGCCGAGAAATGTGAGCAGGCGGGCGTTCTTTTCATCGGTCCGCCCTCCTCCGCGATCGCCGCCATGGGCTCTAAAATCGAAAGCCGCCGGCTGATGATCGACGCCGGCGTGCCCGTGGTTCCGGGCGGCCGCGATCCCCTGCCCGACGAAGGGGCGGCCCTCGCCTTCGCCGAAGAGGTGGGATACCCGGTGATGCTCAAGGCGTCCGCCGGCGGCGGCGGCAAAGGCATGCGCCGGGTCGAGAGCGCGGAGCAGCTGGCGAGCGCCTTTCGGGAGGCCAGATCCGAAGCCTCCTCGTCGTTCGGCGACGACGCCGTCTACCTCGAGAAGTTCATCGAGGAGCCGCGCCATATCGAGATTCAAATCCTGGGCGACCAGCACGGCACGGTGGTCTCCCTGGGCGAGCGCGAGTGTTCTCTCCAGCGCCGCAACCAGAAGGTGCTCGAGGAGGCGCCGTCGCCCGCGGTGACTCCGGATCTGCGCCGGCGCATGGGCGAGGCCGCGGTGCGCGCCGCCCAGGCCGTGGGCTACACCAACGCGGGCACCGTGGAATTCCTGGTCGACAAGAACCTCGACTTCTTCTTCCTCGAGATGAACACCCGCCTGCAGGTGGAGCATCCGGTAACCGAGCTGGTCACCGGCCTCGACCTGGTGCGCGCCCAGCTGGACATCGTGTGCGGTCGCCCCCTGCCGCCGCACTACGGCGAGATCGAGCCGCACGGCCACGCGGTCGAGGTGCGGATCTACGCCGAGGATCCGTTTCGCAATTTCGCGCCGTCGCCCGGCACCCTCGAGGTGCTGCGCTGGCCCGACGGGCCCGGCGTGCGGGTGGATGCCGGGGTCTACGAGGGGGCGGAGATCCCGATTTACTACGACCCGATGATCGCCAAGCTGATCACCTGGGGAGAGACCCGCGAGCAGGCCCTCGAAAGGCTCGACCGCGCCCTGCGCGAGATGCGCATCGAGGGCATCGCCTCCTCGACCCCGCTTTTCCTGCGCATTCTCGAAGACCCCGAGTTTCGTGCCGGCAAGCTCGACATCACCATGCTCGAACGCAGGCTCGAGAGCGGCGAGTGGGCGCCTGCCGAGGCGCCCGACGGCGATCTTTCTCTGGTGGCCGCCGCCATCGCCCACGCCATGCGTCAACAGCAGATCACCACCGCGCCGGCGCGCCGGGCGGGCCATCGCGACCGGTGGCGCGAGGCCGCGCGCCGCGAAGCCACGGGAGGACGGTGAGATGAGCGGAATCGGCGCGGGCGGCGGCGGCGGCGGTATGGACCTCATCGTCACCGAGGGGGACCGCCAGGAGGAGATCCGCCTCGAGCCCCTTGAAGACGGCAGCTTCGAGGTCATCCTCGGCGACGGCGCCAAGCGCTACGAGGTCGACGTCGCCGCGGCCGGCGGCGGGCCGCTGCTCAGCCTGCGACTGCGCGACACCGGCCAGCAGTACGAGGTCGCCGTCCAGCGGATCTCGCGGGGGGACGAGTGCGTCTACCGCGTTTCGAGCTCCCGCGGCGTCGATACGGTTTCGGTGACCGACCCGCTGACCCACCTGATGCAGCAGGCCAATCCCGAGAAAGGCAGCGGCGGCCAGGTGGCGTCGGCCATGATGCCCGGCCGGGTGGTCGAGGTGCTGGTGAGCGAGGGCGCCGAGGTCGAGCAGGGTCAGGGTATCGTGGTGGTCGAAGCGATGAAAATGAAGAACGAGATCCATGCCGAAGCGGCCGGCACCGTCGCCAAGATCCACGTTGAGGCGGGGCAGAACGTCGAGGGCGGCGATCCTCTCTTCGAGATTTCCTGAGGCGCCCGGATCGCTCGATCGCAACCGTCCTCTCCTACGAATCCCATGGCTCGCTTTCTCTTCGTCGCCCTGCCGCTGCTGATTCTGATGCTCGCCGTCTTCGGCGTGGTGGTGGGCGCCCTCGACCTCGAGCCGCGGGCTGGCTCGGTGATCCGGCTGGCGCTCTTCGACACGCCAAAAATTCCGGCAACCGTGGTGCTCGGAGCCTGGGTGATGGAGTCCTGCGGGCTCCTTGCTCTCTTCCTGATCGCCCAGGGGCGCTGCGGCGCCTGGTGGCTCGACGGCCTCGTCGCGGGCTGGCTCGCCTGGGTGTTTCGCGGTCCGCTTCTGGTGCTGACCGTGGTCGTCGCCACCCGCCAACCCCAGGAGCCCTGGTGGCGCCTGGCCCTGGCCTGGTTCGTCCTCTATTCGCTCTGCGGCCTGGCTCTCGGCTGGCTCGCCACCCCGCCAAAGTCCGAGGAGCAGGACGCAGACGCTCCAGAATCCGGTGCCTCCCCATGAAAATCCTCTCCGTAGGCCGCGCCTTCCCCTCTCACTACTATGACCAGGAGCAGCTCCTGGAGGCCGTGCGCACCTTCTGGATGCGCGAGCACTTCAACCCCGAACGGCTCGAGCGGCTGCATAAGAACGTGCTGGTCGGCGGACGCTACCTCTCCCTGCCCCTCGAGGAGTATGAGCGCCTCGAGAATTGGGGGGACGCCAACAACGCGTGGATCCGGGTCAGCCAGGAGGTGGGCGAGGCGGCGATCCGCGACGCCATCGAACGCGCAGACCTGCCGATCGATCGGATCGGCGCCTTCTTCACCACCACCGTTACGGGCCTGGTCACGCCGTCGCTGGACGCGCACCTGCTCAACCGGATCGACCTGCGAGAGGACATCAAGCGCATCCCGATCTTCGGCCTAGGCTGCGTGGGCGGCGCGGCCGGCCTCGCGCGCGCGGCGGACTACGTGCGCGCCTTCCCGGATCAGGTGGCGCTGCTCCTCTCGGTGGAGCTGTGCTCGCTCACCGTACAGCGTCAGGACCTCTCGATAGCCAACCTGATCGCCACCGGCCTGTTCGGCGACGGCGGTGCAGCCGCCCTGGTGGCCGGTGACGAGGTGCCCCTCGAAGGGGCCGCGGCGACGAAGCCCAGGCCTCGGATCGTGGAGACCCGGTCGATTTTCTACCGCGACTCCCAGTCCATCATGGGGTGGGACATCTCGCATCAAGGCTTCCGCATCGTGCTCTCGGCGGACGTCCCCAATATGGTCGGCCGGCACCTGCTCCAGGATATCGATCGCTTTCTCGCGGACCACGGCCTCGAGCGCAGCGATATCGGGGTCTGGGTCGCTCATCCCGGCGGTCCGCGGGTGCTGACGGAGATGGAAAAGCACCTGGAGCTTCCTTCTGACGCCCTCGACATCACCTGGCGGACTCTCAAGGAGGCGGGGAATCTGTCCTCGGCTTCGGTGCTGCTGGTACTCGGGGATACCCTCGAAGAGCGCGCTCCTGAGCCCGGAACCTGGGGTTTGCTGCTGGCCATGGGGCCTGGGTTTTGTTCGGAGCTGATTCTGCTTCGGTGGTAGTGGCCCCCTCAGGCTGACTCGAGGCGGCTGACTCGAGAGCGAGGTCGCTGCGAGCTGCGCCTCCGCTGCGTCGCCGGGTGCTCTTCTCTCGGCCCCCTCAGAACTCGCCCGGCCAACCGACTGGATGCTCACGTTCCCCAAGGAGGTGGGCCCTTCGCCACGCTGGGACCGTCGATTTCCAGCGCCCCTCCCGCAACCCTTTCCGTCGAACACCCAAGTCCGTCTCCAGAGATGAGGACCTCCCGCTCAGACAAGCTTCGGGGGACCGAGAGGAGAGCCCCCGGCTCCTGATCGCTCCGGCTTGGGTCGCTGCGGTCCGAACCCCCCTCGCACGCTCTCGATGCTCCGTTCGTCCGTCTGCTTCTCGGGGGATCTGCTTAAAGAGTGCGGGCTCAAGGCGGTGGAGAATCCACCTCCTTGGCGATCTTGAGCGGATAGTCGGCAGCGCCGCGAGTTTGAGGACGCGCGCGCAGCCCCCGCGGGCGTAAAAGCGAAGGACGGGTTCGC
>JBCCLG010000391.1:0-5642 GCA_039027015.1 Acidobacteriota bacterium
CACGGTCGCGGTATTCCTGAGCGGAGCTCCCGCACCCGCGGGGAGCGCCAGCAGCGCAGCGGCCGAGGCGACGCCGAGTACCCCGCGCCAGCGCGTCGCGCTTTTCATGGCGCCACGTCCACGATGATTTCGAAGCGTGCGGACGCTCCGACCGCCATGCCTTTTGCGATGGCTCGCCACACGCCGCCCTCCGAGCCGACCGCTGGCTCGGTGATGATGAAGGTTTTGTCGCCCTCCAGCTGGCTCGACGAGGCGAAGAAGGTGCCCGCGGGAAGAGTGTCCTCGATGACGACGTCGGTCGCGAGGTTCGGACCGCAGTTAAAAACCTCTATGAAATAGCTCAGCGGCTCTCCGGCAGTGGCGCGGGCGGAGGCCTTGTTGATCACTACGTCCGTGTTGAGGTTGCTGGCGGCGACGCAGAGGTTGGAGAGAGAGCTTCCCACCGAAGCATCCGCGGGCGCAGCGCCCAGGCTGCCCATACCGAAGGACGTCACGAGGGGCGCGGCGTAGGCGGTGCCGAGAATCAAAGATTTGAGGAAGTCTCGGCGATCTGGATCGCACGATTCGAGGTGGCGTTCTAGAGCGTCAGGCGACATGGTGAGAAGATCCAAGCAGAAGGTTGAGTGGTTCGAGAGGGACAGGGGTGGGAAGGCAGGGCCGGGTCAGGTTACGGAAAGAGGCTGCTCCACTCGCCCGTGGTGCCGTCTTCAAAACCACCGAAGAAGAAGGGCCTCTCGATGGTGAGGCTCACGACGCTGCGGCTATTGTCGAAGTCGACATCGACCTCGGTCCCGCGAACTCTGGTGATCACCTCCAGAGGCTCGGTAAAGTCCTCCTCGAAGCTCAGGACCAGGCTGAATTCCGCCAACGAGCCCGGCCCCAGGAGATCGGTGAAGCCGCAGACCGCGCCCGGGGCCTGGAGGGCGCAGTTAGCGGGAGGTGATTCGAGCGAAAGCTCTTCCGGGAGAACGACCACGAGGTCGAAGCCGGTCGAGTTCGCCGGCCCAAGATTTTCCACGTCGAAGCCCAGGGTCACCCTGTTGCCGCCGATAACGGGATTGGGAAAGGCGGTGGTGGTGAGCTCGAGGTCGGCTCGAAACCTGATCCGTCGGTCGTCCTCCGAGAAAGAAAAGCTCCCTTCCTCGGTGGTCACAATAGCGAGGTTGCTGAGGGTTTGGCCTGAGGCCTGGAGCGCGGGCAGAAGCGCGGCGGCCGCTAGGGCCACGAGCCCTAGAGCGCGATGGGCTGCGCGGCTCATAGCGGCACCTGCATGATGATCTGGAAGCGAGCGGAAAATCCTACGGCCAGGCCCTTGGCGACGGCGCGCCATTCGCCGCCCTCACTGCCCACCGCCGGCTCTGTGATGTTGAAGGTGACGTCGCCCTCCAGCTGCGACGACGAGACAAAGGTAATCCCCGCCGGCAGAGTGTCCTGGACTTCGACCTGGATCGCCGCGTTCGGGCCGCAGTTGAAGACCTCGATGAAGTAGCTCATCTGCTGTCCCGCAAAGGCCCGGGTCGAGGATTTGTTGATCACCACGTTCGCGGTGACGTTGGCGGGCATCGGGTCGCAGAGGTTGGCCAGGGAGGTTCCGACCGAGGCGTCCGCGGGCGCCGCTCCCAGGCCGCCCATGCCGAAGGAGGTGACAAGGGGCGCGGCGTAGGCCGTTCCTAAAATCAGCGATTTGAGGAAATCCCGGCGGTCCGGGTCGCACGATTCGAGATGGCGCTCTAGTTCATCTGGCGACATACGAGAAATTCTCCAGGGCTCTTCATCGATCCATCTGCGGTGCGTGAGCCGCTGCCTCGCTCGGGTCAGCGGCCGATACCGTGACGAGCTTTTCTGCGACCAGCTCCTCGAGGGCCGTCTCGACATCCGCGACGGGGGACTCCGCGAGGCCGTAGGCCCGGGCGATCCAGCGCGCGATGTCGGGGGCGGCTCTCGTGCCGGTGGCAAGCTCGAAGACCAGGGCCGCCGTGTGGTTCAGATAATGAACCCGTTCGCGGCCTTCGTCATACACGATGAAGCCGTCGCCGGCGGGCTCTATCTCAAGACCTGGCTCTCGGTTGATAAGCATCCTTTGAGACATGCGCAGAAGCTTAGCGGTTCTGTCGAAAAAATCCTGCGCGATTTTACCGCCTGCGCTTTGAGGGTCTCGAGGGCAGGCTGAGCCGACCCAGCGGCGGGTCCTGCGGCTAGACTCGAGCGGAATGAAGCGCGAGCGGAATCTCCAATCCTCGAGAGCGATCCTGCGATGCTGATCCTCTACGGCCACTGCGACGGACTGTCGGGCGTGGCGCGTCACGCCTCGGGATTTGCCAGCGCCGCCGCCCGGCACCTCGACCTCGGCTGGGTCCCTCTCGACGCCGCGCGTCCTCCAGCCTGCGAACCGTGGGCGGGCTGGCTGGAGAAGGGGCGCCGGGCGGAGGAGACGTGCGGGGCGGCCTTAGGCATCGGCGCTCCGGACGTCATGCCGCGCCTCCGGGGCCGTCGCCGCATCGGCTGGGTCGTGTGGGAGACCACCCGCATGCCCGAATCGCGGCTGCGCTTCCTGCGCGGGCTCGACGAGATTTGGACTCCGACGCGATGGGGGCGCCGGCTCCTGATCGACTCGGGCCTCGGCCAGGTTCCGATCCGCGTGGTGCCTGAGGGAGTCGATCCGTCGATTTTCCGGCCGATTTCCCAAGACGGGCAGGTGGATCGCCCGTTTCGCTTCTTAAGCGTCGGCAAGTGGGAGGAGCGCAAGGGCTTCGACGTCCTGGTCGAGGCCTGGGCCGAGGCTTTTGCTCCCGAAGAGCCCGTCGAGCTGATTCTTCACACCTACCGCGAGCGCCAGCCTGCCTGGACGCTCGATCGCGCCCTCGGCGAGCTCGAGGCCAGGAAGCTGGCGCCGATTCGCTGGAGCCGCCCGACGAACCTCCTGGCCCTGGTGCTGCTCTACAACCGCTGCGACGTTTTCGTTACGGCCACCCGGGGGGAGGGCTGGGGACTGCCGATCTTCGAGGCCCTCGCCTGCGCCAAGCCGGTGATCGCGCCGGCCTTCGGCGCCCCTGGCGAGCTGCTCGATGAAGGCATCGCCGACCTCGTCGAAACCGGCTTGGCGCCGGCCTGGCAAGGCCGTGCCGGTGAAAGTTCCGACGTTGAGGATTTTGGCGAGTGGGGTGAGCCCCGGGTCGATCATCTGGCCTTTCTTCTGCGCCGGGCCTTCGAGAAGCGCGAGCGAGGAGCCGCCCTCGGCCGCAGGGGGAGGAAGGCGGTACTCGAGCGCTTTTCCTGGGACCGCTCGGCCGAAATCGCCCGCGCGGCGCTCGGCGAGGCCTGAAAATGCCCCTGATCGAGCGCATTCTTCACCAGTCCTGGAAGAGCCGTGAGATCCCCGAGCGCTTCCGGCCCTGGGTGGCGAGCGTTCGCCGCATGCACCCGGACTTTGAGTATCGGCTGTGGACCGACGAGGACAACGAGCGCCTGATCGCCGAGCGCTACCCCTGGTTCTTAGAGACCTACCGCGGCTATAGCCATCCGGTGGAGCGTGCGGACGCGGCGCGCTATTTCGTGATTTACACCCACGGCGGCGTCTATCTGGATCTCGATATGGAGTGCCTTCGGCCCCTAGACCCACTCCTGAGCGGCGAGGGGGTCGTTCTGGCCCTCGAGGCCGGCCCCCGGATTGAGCAGACGGTGGTCAGCAACGCGCTCCTCGCGGCGCCCAGGGATCACCCCTTCTTTGGCCGGGTGATCCAGGAACTCGACCGGAAGCCGGCGAGCGACGTGACCTTCCAGGATATTTTTAACAACACCGGCCCCAACTTCCTTGAGCGCGTCTGGGCCGCCCATCGCCATCGCTACGAGATTCGCGTGCTCGGTCTCGACGAGGTCTGTCCGCGGAAGGTGCTGGCGCAAAACCCGGCGCTGCCGTCGGCCGATCTGGAGGTTCTGCGCCGCGAGCGGGCCCTGACCCTGATTCATCACAACACCGAGACCTGGAATCGCCAGTGGCCGCCCCCCGAGGAGGTGCCCGCCGGCTGGACCCTTTTGCTCGATCACGATCTGCCGGGCGAGGATCTGGAGTTCGTGGGCGCCCAAGCGGCGGACGCCCGCGCGCTGCTCGTCGCGGCCGAGGGCGTTCCGGGCGCCGTGGCGGTGAATTTCAACGGCTTCGCCAAGGGCGGGAACGGTCGACGCTCGCCCGAGCCCGCGGCCGCGGGCTCGTGGCTCAAGCCCGGCATCAGGCCGTGGGTGGCCGTCCGCAGCGCGGCGCCCGCGCCGGCGATCGGCGGTCGGGCGCTGCCCGTGACCCTCCTCTCCTCCGCCGATAGGCGCTACGCCCCGGCGCGGGACCGCTGCCTGGCCACCGGCGAGCGCCGCGGCGGGTTTCGCGCCGTCAAGGCCGCGGGGCCCACGGATCTTGACGGCGACTTCGTGCGTCGCCATCTGCCGATTCTCGGTCAGCGGCGGGGCGCCGGGCTGTGGCTGTGGAAGCCGTATATTCTGCTGCGCACCCTCGAGCAGCTCGATTCGGGCTGGCTCTTCTACGCCGACGCCGGCACCGAATTTCTGCGCGGCGTAGAGCCCATTCTCGAGCACGCCGAGACCGTGGAGACCGACGTTCTGTGGCTCGGCGAGGGGTTTCGCGAGCGTCAATACACCAAGCGCGACGCCCTGATCCTGCTCGACGCCGACCGGCCCGAGATCACCGAGAGCCCCCAGCGCTTCGCCTCCCACCTCCTGCTGCGGCGAAGCGAAACGAGCCTGCGCCTCCTGCGCCTGGCGCTCGACGCCGCGACCGATCCGCGGATCCTGACCGACCAGCCCAACCAGCTGGGCCAGCCTGACTATCCTGACTTCGTCGCCCATCGCCACGATCAGTCGATCCTGAGCGTTCTGGGCAAGAGGCTGGGCTTGCCGGCGACTCCTCCGCCGCGCGAGGTTTCCTGGATCGCCCTCGGCGCGGTCGCGGATCGCGGGCAGATTTTGAACCACACGCGCCGCGCGGTGCCGCCGGTGCGCCCGTGAGCCTCCGAGACTTGACGAGTCGGCTGCTGCGCCGGCCCGAGTCGATCACGGACGACGAGCTGAGCGCTCTCTCGAGGCTCCTCGAGGCGCCCTCGGTGGGGTGGAGGGCGGCGTGCGCCGCAGTCGCGGCGCTGGCCCTGCAGCGGCCGCGCTCGGCCCGGGTGGCGGAGCGCTTCGATGCCTGGAGCGCCGCGCTTCTCAACCATCAGAGCGCCGATGAGGTGGCGAGCCTCAGGCTTCTCGAGGGGCTGGCGGCGCGCGGTCAGCTGGGCGAGCTGACGGAGGCGAAAGCCCTCGGGCGAAGCGCTTCGGGTCATCGGGCTTCGGTGAGCCACGCCCTCGCCCAGGCGGCGCGCTGCGTCGCCTGGTGTCCGGAGCACGTCACCTGGGGCGATCTGGTGCGGCTCGCCCGCCGCGCCCGGGGAATCCTGCACGCCGAGATCTTCCTCGCCGACGTTCTCGACCGCTGGCTGTGGCTCCATCCGAATCTCAGGGCTGAGGATTCCCGGCCCGCGCTTCGCGAGCTGGGGGCCGTCTTGGGGGCCCGCTCGCGCTGGCCGCAAACCCGCGAGCTCGCCCGGCGGCGGGGGTCTCGGCGGGCGCTGCCGCCGCGCGCAGGCGCCGCCGGC
>JBCCLG010000392.1:0-5633 GCA_039027015.1 Acidobacteriota bacterium
CCTGTGGCTGCGCCAGGAGGAAGACCGCCCGTTCGGCCACTACCGCTTTCTCTATCTGCCCGAAGGCTCGGGCTCGCTGCCGAGCCGCTCGCCGCTCGCCGAGCGCCCCGAAGATCCCTTCGTGCTGGCCTACTTCCAGATCGACCCCGACGGCGAAGTGACCAGCCCTCTCTGGCCGGTGGACGCGGAACGCGCCGCCGAGACCCTCGGCTGGCGCATGGACGCCGAGCAGATCGCCCAGCGCGACGAGATCCTCGGGGTGCTGGCGGAGCTGGTGCTGCAGCGCTCCGAGCGGCCGGTGCCGGCGCAGGACGCCGGCACCACCGTCAGCCTCGAGGGCGCGGGCCGCACCCTGGCGCGCTGGCGCCAGGCCGGGCCCACGGATCTTTTGAGTCAGCTGAACCGCGGGCCGGCGTCGCGCGCGGCGCGCACCACCAAAGTGCAGCAGAGCCAGGCCGCCAACGTGCTCGACTTCACCCGCGAAGGGCCGGCTTTCGGCGGCGGGGCCGAGAGCGTCCGGCGGCCGACCCTGGCCGTGGTCGACGTCAGCCTCGAGCCCATGGTCGGCAGGCCGCTCGACGTCAGCACTTTGATGCTCTACCGCACGGTGGTGATCGAGGATCGCGCCTTTCGCCAAGGCATGGTGATCGACGGCGAGCTTCTGGTCGGCTGGCTCGCCGATCGGGTGCTCGCCCAGCCGGCGGCCGAGGGCCGCGGCAGCCTCGAGCGGGCGCCCGTTCCCGGCGCCCTCGAGGTCGAGTGGGACCGGGTGGGAGAGCGCGGCGCTGCCGAGGCGGCCGTCCCCGCCGAGGCGCCGCCCTCCCTGGCGTTTCGCCACCGCTTCGCCGAGCCCTTCGCCTCGGTGGCCTCGCGGGCGCGGCTCGATCCGCTGCCGGCCTCCTCGACGGCGGTCTATATCTACTCCCTGGCCGCGCTGCTCGTCCTCGCCTCGACCTTCGGCCTGTGGGCCCTCGAGCGCACCGTGGCCGCCCGCCTGCGCTTTGCCGAGCGGCAGAGCAACTTCGTCTCGGCGGTCACCCACGAGCTCAAGACGCCCCTCACCGCCATCCGCATGCACGGCGAGATGCTGCGCGACGGCGTGGTGCCCAGCGAGGCGAAGCGCCAGGGCTATTACCGGGTGCTGACCGCCGAGGCCGAGCGCCTCTCGCGCCTGATCCACAACGTGCTCGAGGTCTCCCAGCTCGAGAAGCAGACCCGCCGCTTCGACCTCGAGCCCGGCGACCCGCGGGTGGTGCTTCACGAGGTCGCCGAGGTTCTGACCCCCCACGCTCGCCAGCTGGGCTTCGAGATCCGGGTGGAGGACGACGGCCCGGCGGACACCGTCTTCGATCGCGACGCCCTCGCCCAGGTGATCTTCAACCTGGTGGACAACGCCCTCAAATACGCCGGCGCGGCCGAGGAGAAGACCGTCGTGCTGTCGTCTGAAAACGTCGGCCGAGAGATCCGCCTGAGCGTCGCCGACCGCGGCCCGGGGGTGCCTCGCCAGCAGATCCGCGAGGTCTTCGAGCCGTTCTATCGCGGCGAGAGCGAGATGACGCGCACCGCCCAGGGCACCGGCATCGGCCTCTCCATCGTGCGCCAGCTGGTGCAGCCCATGGGCGGCAGCGTGCGCGGGCGCAACCGCCAGGGAGGCGGCTTCGCGGTGGAGATCCGGCTGCCGGCGCGCGTCGACTTCGCGGCGGCCGAGCCCGGAGAGCTGTCCTATGGATGATCGGCCCGCCCTGGAACTCTTCCACCCGGTGATCCGCGCCTGGTTCGAGGGCGAGATCGGCGTTCCCACCGAGGCGCAGGTGCTCGCCTGGCCGCGCATCGCGGCGGGCGAGAACGTGCTGGTTTCAGCGCCCACGGGCTCGGGCAAGACCCTGACGGCCTTCCTGTGGGCCCTCGATCGGCTGCTCACCGGGGCGTGGAGCGGCGACCGCGTGCGCGTGCTTTACGTTTCGCCGCTCAAGGCCCTCAACACCGACGTGCGGCGCAACGTCATGCGGCCCCTGGACCGGCTGCGGGTGCGCTTCGAGGAGGCGGGGGTCTCGCCCGAGCGCGTGCAGGTGATGACCCGTTCGGGCGACACGCCGCCCAAGGAGCGGCGCAAGATGCTGCGCCACCCGCCGGAGGTTCTGGTCACCACCCCCGAGAGCCTCAACATCCTGCTGGCCTCGCGCTCCGGGCGGCAGCTTCTGGGCGATATCAAGGCGGTGATTCTCGACGAGATCCACGCCCTGGCGGCCTCCAAGCGCGGCACCCACCTCATCACCGCGGTCGATCGGCTGGTCGAGCTGTCGGGGGATTTCCAGCGCATCGCCCTGTCGGCCACGGTCAAGCCCATGGAGCGCATCGCCGAGATGGTCGCCGGGTATGAGATGGCCGGCGGCGGCGGGGAAGAGCCCGTCTATCGGCCCCGGGATATCGCCATCGTGCGCTCCACCGCCGCCAAGACCTACGACGTCAAGGTGCGCTTCCCGGTCGAGATCGACCCCGACGCCGAGCTGGACGACGAGTCCATGTGGCAGATGCTGATCCGCGATTTCCGCGCGGTGATCGGCGGCAATCGGTCGACCCTGCTCTTCGCCAACTCGCGGCGCATGACCGAGAAGGCAACCCGCCTGCTCAACGCGGAGGCCGGTGAGGAGCTGGCCTATTCGCACCACGGCTCGCTGTCGCGCGAGGTCCGTTCGGTGGTGGAAAAGCGGCTCAAGAACGGCCAGCTGCGGGCCATCGTGGCGACCAACTCCCTGGAGCTGGGGATCGACGTGGGCGATCTCGATCAGGTGCTGCTGATCCAGACCCCGCGCTCGGTGGCCGCCGCCGTGCAGCGGGTCGGGCGCGCCGGTCACGGCGTCGGGCAGGTGAGCCGCGGGCTCTTCTACCCGACCTACGGCTGGGATCTGCTGGAGTCGGCGGTGGTCGCGCGGGCGGTGGCCGAGCAGGACATCGAGGAGATCCAGCCCGTGCGCGCGCCTCTCGACGTTCTGGCCCAGGTGATCCTCTCGAGGTCGGTTTTCGAGGCGGCGGGAATCGACGACCTCTACGACTCCCTGCGCACCAGCTGGCCCTACCGCCACCTGCGCCGCAGGCACTACGACCTCGTGCTCGACATGCTCGCTGGACGCTACGCCGACAGCCGCATTCGCGAGCTCAAGCCGCGCGTTCATCTCGATCGGGTGCGCGGCACGGTCAAGGCCCGGCCGGGCACCGAGCGCCTGCTCTACATGGCCGGCGGCACCATCGCCGACCGCGGCTATTTCGCCCTGCGCCACCACGAGACCATGGCCAAGATCGGCGAGCTCGACGAGGAGTTCGTGTGGGAGCGTTCCCTGGGCGACACCTTCATGCTCGGCACCCAAAGCTGGCGTATCCAGCGCATCACCCACAACGATGTGCTGGTGGTGCCCGGGCGCGGCACGGGCGGCGTGCCGCCGTTCTGGCGCGCCGACGCCCAGGACCGCGGCTTTCACTTCTGCCAGCGGATTTCGCGGTTTCTCGAGCGCGCCGAGTCGCGGCGTAAGGATCCCCTCTTTCGCCAGGAGCTGGAGACCGACTGGCGGCTCGAGCCCAAGGCCGCCGAGGAGCTGCTGCGCCTGCTCGAGGAGCAGGCCGCCGCCACCGGCGGCGCGCTGCCGAGGCCGGGGCGTCTTCTGGCCGAGTACACCCGCGACCGCCTCGGCCCTTCGGGCAGCCGCCAGGTGGTGCTGCACACCCAGTGGGGGGGCCGCGTCAACCGGCCGCTGGCCATGGCGCTGGCGGCGGCCTGGGAGGAGAAATACCCGGACCCTCTGGAGGTCTACCACGACGACTACGCGCTGCTGGTGAAGCTGCCCGAGGGCGCGGAGATCGAGGAGGTTCTGGCTCTGGTGGTGCCCGACCGCGTGGAGGAGCTGCTGCGCTCGCGTCTCGAG
This sequence comes from Acidobacteriota bacterium, assembly GCA_039027015.1. GTDB lineage: Bacteria > Acidobacteriota > Thermoanaerobaculia > Multivoradales > J023 > JAUIJL01. The sequence goes on from JBCCLG010000392.1 coordinate 3,918, forward strand.
GAGGGCGGTTTCTTCGGCTCGCGCTTCCGCTGGGCGGCGGGCACCTCGCTGCTCCTGCCCAAGGCGAGCTTCCGCCAGCGCCAGCCGCTGTGGATGAGTCGCCAGAAGGCCAAAAAACTCTACGACTCGGTGCGCGAGATCGGCGATTTCCCGATGGTGCTCGAGAGCTGGCGCACCTGCCTGCAGGACGAGTTCGAGATCGACGCGCTGAGAGAGCGCCTCGAGGCCCTGCGCGCCGGCGAGATCGAGTGGAAAACCGTGCGCACCGACCGTCCGTCGCCGTTCTGCGCCGGCCTGGTGCATCAATACACGGAACAGCACATGTACGAAGACGACGCGCAGAGCGCGGGCAAAGGGCCGGGTCTGCGCGCCGACGTGCTCGAGGAGCTGGTGCATGCCGGTCACCTGCGGCCGCGCCTGCCCCTCGAGCTGGTCGAGCGTTTCGTGCGCAAGGTGCAGCGCCTGGAGGTCGGCTATGCCCCGGCCCCCGGCGAGGAGCTGGTGCTGTGGCTCGAGGAGCGCGTGCTGGTCGACTCGGGGGAGTGGCGGCGTCTTCTCAAGGCCTCGAGCCGCGATCACGAGGCGGCGGAGAGCGAGATCGCCGGCGCCAGCCTGGCGGGCCGGGCCGTGCTTCTGCAGCTTCCGGGATCGGGCCGAACGGTGGTGATGACCGTCGAGTCGCTCTTTCGCGCCGAGCGCGCCGGGCTGTTTTCCCGCGAGGCCGCGGCGTCGATCGAGGGTTGGGGGGAAGACGCCGACGGCGCGCGGGCGCTGGCGCGCCTCGAGGCCCTCCGCACCGCCCGAAGCGGCGACGCCGCCGCCCAGGAACCCGCCGAGCTGGTGAGCGAGTGGCTGCGTTTCGAGGGGCCGGTGCAGGTGCGCGAGCTGGCGGAGCTCTTCGACCTGGGCGCCGACCGGCTGAGCGACGTTCTCGACACCCTGAGCGAGGCCGGCACGCTGGTGCACGACGAGCTGACCGGGCGCTCCGGTCCGGACGAGGGCCGGGAGACCGAGGTCTGCGACGCCGAGAATCTCGAGATTCTGCTGCGCTGGCTGCGCAGCGACCTGCGCCCGGTCTTCGAGATCCGTCCGGCGCGCGAGCTGCCCCTCTTTCTGGCTCTGCACCAGGGCCTCGCCGAGCGCGGCGAGGGCAGCTCCGGCCTCGAGGAGGTGCTCGAGCGCCTCTTCGGTCTCGCGCTGCCGGCGGCGCTGTGGGAAAGCGAGGTGCTGCCGGCGCGCCTCGAGCCCTACTACCCGGCGTGGCTCGACTCGGCGCTGCAGCAAAGCGAGCTGATCTGGACGGGGCGCGGCCGGGAGAAATCGACCTTCTGCTTCGAGTCGGATCTCGACCTGCTCGCCTCGCGGCCGGCAAACGGCGCCGGGCCGCCGAGCCCGGTGCCCGGTAGCCCCGGGTCTGGGGGCTCTGAGTCCGAAAGCTCCGCGGCCGGAAGCCCCGAGCCCGGAATCGCCGGTTCAGAGGAGGCCCCGGCGGCGCTCCTGGACGATCTCTTTCCCGCCGCCGGCGGCGGCGCGCGCACCGTCGAGGAGCTGGCGGCCTCGAGCGGCGACTCGCCGTCCCGGGTGCACGAGGCGCTGTGGGATTTGGCGTGGCGCGGCGAGGTCAGCAACGAGACCTGGCTGTCGGTGCGCCAGGGCCTGCAAAACGGCTTCAAGCGCCAGGAGGCGCCGCCGCGCCGGGCCGCCCGCGCGTCGCGC
>JBCCLG010000393.1:0-5629 GCA_039027015.1 Acidobacteriota bacterium
CGGGCGGCGTCTGCGGCGCCGGAGGAGGTCGACCGGGCCTTCCGAAAGCTGGTGAGCCGGTATCACCCGGATCGCTTCGATCGCGAGCCCGAGAAGGCTCGCCAGGCGACGGTGCTGCTCCAGCAGCTGGGCGAGACCCGCGCAGAGCTTCTCGAGCTGCTGCGCGGATCTCCGGGCGCCTGACGGCCGCCCAGGACGAGGCCGCTCAGGCCGCCGCGACGGGCAGGGGCAGCTCGACGCCCAGGCGGTCGGCGATCCGGCCGGCAAAGGCCTCGGCGCGCGCGTCGGGCGATTCGCCGGCCAGGTTCGAGAGCCCGTCGGTGAGGGGATCGCTCAGCAGGCCGGCGCTCGAGAGCTCGATCAGCAGATCGCAGGTCGCGGTGAGCTCGCGGCGGGCGATTTCGCTCGAGCGGCGGCCGAGGCTCGAGTCGTCGGCGGCGAAGGCGGCGAGGTCGTCACCGAAGCTGCTCCACAGCTCGCGGCTGGTCAGCTCGGCGGTCAGCCGCTCGGCGGCCTCGTCCTGAAGCTCGCCGCTCTGCCGGCTGCCGCTGGCGGTGACCGCGCGCCGCAGCCGCTCGACCTTATGGCGCAGGGTGGTGGGCGCGTCGGCGCGCAGGTTCGGCTCGGTGGCCTGAACGTCTTCTTCGGGCAGCCCGAAGAAGACCCCGCCGCTGGTGCGCTGGATAACGCCGGCGTCCAGCTCGTAGAGGCGGGCGTCGGCGGTGATGTCGCCCTCGCGGCCGTAGCAGCCGTAGAGGTGCAGCGAGAGAAAGGGCTTTTGCCCCATATTGCCCATCTGGTGGATCAGGTCATGACCCACGGCCACCACGTCGCCGGCCTCATAGTCGCAGCGCTCGCTGGTGGTCAGCCTGCCGTCGCGCATTTTGAAGATCGCGTGCTCGGCGGGGCCGAAGAGCTTGACCGCGCCCCACTGGGTGTAGCCGTGGTCGTGAATGGCGGCCATGTCGCCGTCAACCCATGACATCACCATCAGCTCGAAGCAGCCGCCGTCCCAGACCAGCCGCCGGCCGTAGGAGTCGGCGTCAGGGTGATCGAACTCCGCCCAGTGCACCAGGTCTTCGGGGGTGATCGAGCTCCCCTCGAGAAAGCCCTTGGCCGACTTCGGGTTGACGCCCGGGGATCGGCGCACGCTGTCGACCAGGTCGCGAACTCTGGCCGGCAGATCGCTCAACTTGACGCCGGTGCTCAAACACTCGGCTTCGGTTTCTACGTTGTCCTCACGGTTGTCGGTCATATCTCTCTCCTCGAACGAGTCTGTGGGGTATGGGCCGGCCTCTTAGTCGGCGGCCGGCAGCACCAGCTGGAGAATGGCAACGTCCACGTATCGGCCGTTCTTGAAACCGATGTTGCGCTGGACGCCCACCATCTCGTAGCCGAGCTTCAGGTTGTAGCCGATGCTCGCCTCGTTGTCGGCGAAGATTTTGGCCACCAGATGGCGGTAGCCGAGCTGCCGACAGCGCGCGATGAGGGCCTTCTTCATGCGGGTACCGAGGCCGCGGCCGATTTGATCGCGCCGCAGGTAAACCGCGGTTTCGCAGGCGAACCGGTATCCCGCTCTCTCGCTGTATTTCTTGATGATACCCCAGCCTCGGATCGTCGCGTCGGCCGGGGCCGGGTCTCCCGGCCGCGCGGCGGTATCCTCGAGCACCAGCAGGCACTCGCGATCCGAGAAGGCGCGCATCCAGCCGAGAATGTCGCCCGCGGTCTTGGGCTGGTCGTCCATCGTGGCGTCGCCCGTGAGGATCGACTCGTTGTAGATCGCCGCGATGGCCTCGGCGTCCGCCTCCCGGGCTTCGCGGAGAGCGTCCGCGGCGCCCGGCTCGGTCACCGCGCGGGCCTCGTGGAGTAGGCCGAGCGGCGGCGCAGCACCCGTCCGGGCGTTCGATCCTGATGAATTTGACCGTCTTCGAGAACCAGGGTCCCGCTCACCCACACCTTCTCCGTGCCGCGGCTCATCTGGCGAGGGTTCTCGAAGGTCGCCATCTCCTTGACCTCGCTCGGGTTCAAGAGCACCAGGTCGGCGAAGGCCCCGACCGCCACCCTGCCGTGATCCGGAAGGCCGAGCATGTCGGCGGGGTAGGAGGTGATCTTCTTGATCGCCTGGCCGAACGGCATCAGCCCCTCGATGGCGTAGCGCTCGAGAAAGCGGGTAAAGGCCCCATAGGTCCGCGGGTGCGGCTCGCCGATCTGGTGAGGGGCGTTGACCGGGTGGCTCCAGGAGTCGGAGCAGATGATCGACTCGTTGTGCAGCACCGCGGCGTCGACGTCGTCCTCGGAGAGGCAGTGGTAGACGATCCACGCGTCGGGATCGGCGAGCAGCAGATCGACCACCGTATCCCCTGGCGTGCGGCCCGCCTCGGCGGCCACGTCGGCGATCGATCGGCCCCGGGTCTGGTGGCCGGGCAGGCTATCGGTGATCAGCATCATGGCGTCGAAGTCGGTGCCGCGAAACTCCAGCCACTGAATGCAGTAGGCCCGCCAGTCCGAACGCTCGAGGCGCAGCTTGAGCCCGGGAAGACCGTCCGCCAGGCACTCCTTGGGCACGAAGGTGCGCAGCTTGGTGGATACCGCGGCGTAGGGGTAGACCTCGAAGTTGATCGCCAAGCCCATGGCACGCGCCTCCTCGAGGCGCCGAATCACCGTGGGGATCTTGCCCCAATTGGGCTTCTCGGCCGACTTCAGGTGGCTCACCAGGATAGGCACCCGGGCCTCGCGGCCGATGCGGAGGGTCTCCTCGATGGACTCCTCGAGGTTCTGGCGCTCGTCGCGGATGTGGCTGACGTAGACGCCGCTGTGCCGAGCCGCGACCTTCGCCAGCTCGATGATCTCCTCGGTGGAGGCGAAGGACCCCGGAGCGTAGACCAGGCCGGTGGAGACGCCGAGGGCCCCTTCGCGGCAGGCGCCGTCGAGTGCCCGCTTCATCTGCTCGATCTCGACGGCGGTGATCTGCTGCTGGTCGGTGCACAGGCCGGCGCGCAGGGTGGCGTGACCGACGAAGCTGGCGACGTTGAACTGCAGGCCGTAGCGCTCCACCTGATCGAACCACTCACCCAGCCCGCGCCAGGTGAACTCGAAGCCGATCTCCTGGGCGAGCTGCTGCATGGTCGGCTCGAGCAGCGGCAGCACCGGGCCGCTCGAGGTGCCGCAATTGCCGATGATCTCGGTGGTCACGCCCTGGAAGAGCTTATTGTCGGCGGCGTGGGGCAGCATGTAGCCCAGGCCCGTGGAGGCGTGGGTATCGATGAAGCCCGGGCACAGCAGCTGGCCGTCGGCGTCGATCGTCTCGCGCGCCGCCACCGCCGCCTCTTCCCCGAGGTAGACGATGCGGTCGCCGGCGATGCCGACGTCCACGAACTGCGCCTCCACCGAGAGGCCGTCATAAACCTGGGCGTTGGTGATCAGGTAGTCGAGAGTTGTCATGTCAAGTGCCTTGAAAAAGGAAGCGGGCTGCGTGCCGGCCTCTCATCGGAGTCCTCGAAGCTCGAAGCGCCGGACGGTCATGTCGGCCAGCGCGGCCTCGTCGAGCTCCACCGGCGAATCATCGCTCATGTCGATCGTGCCGTCGGCCGCCATCTCGAGGGGATGAGCGACTACGTCGCGAGAGAAATAGCGCGAGGAGGGCGAGAGGTCGTGCGCCGCCGCCGCGGGCAGCCGCGCGGCGACCCGCAGGTTGGCGTGGCGGCCGATGCCCGTTTCGAACATGCCGCCCACCCATGCGGCGCGTCCGATCTTCGAGCAGTATCGGAGGATGGCGCAGGTCTCGAGCTGGCCGCCGACCCGCCCGGGCTTGAGGTTGACCTCGTCGAGGGCGCCGAGGCGCTCGGCGGAGCGCAGGGCGCCGAAGCCGGTGAGGCTCTCGTCGAGGGTGATGCGCAGCCCCGGAATCCTGGCGCGCAGGTCCGCGCACCGGTCGAGATCTTCCGGCGCAAAGGGCTGCTCCAGGGCCTCGGGATCAAGATCCGCCAGGGAGTCTAAAAAGGCTTCGTCCCCGGGTCCGCACGAGCCGTTGGCGTCCAGGGCGAGATGGAGATCGGGAAAGGCGCGGCGCACCTCCCTCACGGTTTCGACGTTCATGGCCGGCGAGACTTTCATCTTGACCCGGCGGTAGCCCTGGGCTGCCGCGTCTTCCACCGCGCGGAGAGCGCCCTCGGGGGCGTCGTAGAGCCCGAGGGAGATCCCCACCGGCACGCGCTCGAGCGGCTCTCCGGGAGGGGCCAGTAGCTCGAGGGCGTCGGCCCTGCCGAGGCGCCGCTCGCGATCGAGCGCCGCCTCGAGGAGGCTGGCGGCGGTAAACGGCCAGCCTCGAATGCGCCCGAGGGCCAGGACCAGCGTTCCCAGGGTGAGACGAGGTCCCCCGAGAAGCGGGCGGATGAAGTCGCGGATCACCGCGATCGCCCCGTCGACGAATTCGCCGCTGAAGAAAGGATCCGGCCGGCACGAGCACTCGCCGACGCCCCACGAGCCGTCGGTAGCCAGCCAGCGGACGATCAGCGCGCGCCGCTCGTGGCGTTCGCCGATGGCCGATTTGAAGGGTCGAAGCTGCGGCACCGCAAGCTCCAGAAGCTCGAGGCGGTCGAGGGGCGCCTCGCGTCCGAGAAGCTCGCGCCGGTTTGCGTCGAGGCGGGTTGCGGTCATCGGTGAGGCTGGTGTGGGCGGCGGGGGCTGTCGCCCGCGCGAAGGCGGCGGGCGGAGAGCGCGGCGGGGCTCGAGGGCTGGACCAGTCGGCAAGCTAGCAGAGCCGCCGCGCCGGAGTCAAAAGCCCGCCGGATCCCCCGAGAAGCCCGGCGCCTCATCGCCAGGCCTGCAGGATTTCGAGGCTGAGGCGCCGGGCCGTGCGGAGCCTGTCCGCGGCGACCGTCGCCGCGCTGCGGGCGCCCTCGTCGCCATCGATCCAAACCAGATCGCAGCCGGCCGCGATCAGCTCGGCGGGGTGCCGCCCGGCCTCGGGCGCGACGATCAATCCTCCAAAAGCGAGATCCTCTCGCAGCGCGCGGCAGTCCTCCCGGGTCCGCCGCAGGGCCTCCCCGCGGGGCTCTTCGGCGCCGGCGGCGTCGAGACACACCGCCTCGACGCCGCTGGCCAAGGCGGCGCCGTAGGGCAGCGCATCGCCGGAAGCGGAGCCTCGGGGGCCCCATCTCTCGCTGGTGAAACCGCCCACGCACCACAGGAGCCCGGCCGCCGAAAAGCCCTCCGCCAGCGCCGCGGTGACCCGGGCGGCGAGGCGCGCGTCGCCGCCCGCTAGAGATTCCGGGCTGAGCGAGGGACCCACCAGCATGCGGAAGCCGGCGTCGTAGAGCCTCTTGCCGGCCTCGAGGGCGGCCAACACGGCCTCCATGGGCTGCCCGCCTTCCGCCAGGGTGTAGGCGAGAAACGCCGGGTCCGGCGGCTCGCCGCAGCGCGCGGGCCAGCTCTTGAAGCGCGAGGCGAGTAGAGGCAGCCGAGACGTCGGGCCGGCGCCGGGGCCCCGCGACCGAGAGCCCGCAAAGTCCTCCCCGGCCCATTCGGCCGCGGGGAGGACTCCCGAAGCGCCGCGGCCGGCGGGCACGATCAGCAGATCCGCGATGTCGGGACCCTCCAAATCGGCGACGGAGGCCTCGGGGCTTGAGGC
>JBCCLG010000394.1:0-5625 GCA_039027015.1 Acidobacteriota bacterium
CAGCTGGATCGCCATGGCCCGCCGCACCGACTCCTCCGTCGGGGTAGTGATCGCTTCATCGTAGGCGTTGGTGTGAAGCGACTGGGCGTTGTCGTAGGTGGCGAGCAGGGCCTGGAGGGTGGTGCGGATGTCGTTGAACTGGATCTCCATGGCGTGGAGGCTGCGGCCGCTGGTCTGAATGTGGTATTTCAGCTTCTGGGAGCGCTCGTTGGCTCCGTAGCGATCGCGCATGGCGACGCTCCAAATGCGCCGCGCCACCCGGCCGATCACGCTGTACTCGGCGTCCATCCCGTTCGAGAAGAAGAACGAGAGGTTGGGCGCGAAATCGTCGATCTTCATGCCCCGCGCCAGGTAGTACTCCACGTAGGTGAAGCCGTTGGCCAGGGTGAAGGCGAGCTGGTGGATGGGGTTCGCGCCCGCTTCGGCGATGTGGTAACCGGAGATCGAGACGCTGTAGAAGTTGCGCACTCCGGAGTCGATGAAGAATTGCTGCACGTCGCCCATGCAGCGCAGGGCGAACTCGGTCGAGAAAATGCAGGTGTTCTGCCCCTGGTCCTCCTTGAGGATGTCCGCCTGCACGGTGCCGCGCACCTGTCTTAGGGTCTCGGCCCTCACGCGCTCGAATTCCTCGTCCGTCAAAAGGGCCCGCACTTCCTGCCAGGTCGAGTCGCGCCAGGCGTCGGGCTCCAGCTCCTGGGCCTCGGTGATCTCGAGGCGACCCTCCGAGCGCAGGAAGCGGCGGCACTGCTGGCGGATCGCGGTGTTCATGAAGAACGCCAGCAGAGTGGGCGCCGGGCCGTTGATGGTCATCGAAACCGAGGTCATGCGGGCGCAGAGGTCGAAGCCGGCGTAGAGCTGCTCGGCCTCATCGACGGTGAAGACCGCGACGCCGGACTCTCCGATCTTGCCGTAGATATCGGGCCGCAGACCGGGATCCTCACCGTAGAGGGTCAGGGCGTCAAAGGCGGTAGAGAGCCGCTTGGCGGGCTGGTCCGCGGCGAGGTAGTGGAAGCGCTTGTTGGTGCGCTCCGAGGTCCCCTCGCCGGCGAACATGCGGGTGGGATCCTCGGCCTCCCGCTTGAACGGGAAGACCCCCGAGGTGTAGGGAAACTCGCCCGGCACGTTTTCCATCAGGCGCCACCCGAGCCGGTCGGCGGCGGAGCGGAAGCGCGGCAGGGCGACCTTGGGAATATCCGACCCCGAGAGGCTCTGGCGAAAATTCGCCACCTCGATATCGCGTCCCCGAACCTGGTAGACGAAACGCTCGGCGCGGTAGCCGGCCTGCCACTCGGGCCACTGCTCGAGCAGCCGGCGGCAGGAGGGATCGAGCCTCTCGATCAGGCGATTGTGCTCGGCCACCAGCGGGCGGGCGGCTGCGGGTTCGCGGGCGCCGGACGCGGACCCTTCCTCGAGCGGCTGCCAGGCGTCTCCCACGCGTACGCCGAGCACCTCGAGGGCGACGCGCAGGCCCTCGACCTCGGCGCAAACCTCCACCTGCTCCTCGCGCCAGCGGCTGTAGACGCGGCTCGAGTCGGCGACCTCGGAGAGGTAGCGCTCGCGACCCGGGGGAATGATCGCCCGCGCGCTGTCGGTGACTCGGCGCGCGTCCGCCTCGTGCTGAGACTGCCAGCCGAGATCCTTCTTTTTCTCGAGGCTCTCGATCAGGTGGGCGTAGAGGGCGTTGACCCCGGAGTCGTTGAAGTGGGCGGCGCTGGTGCCGAAGATCGGCAAACCGGCCAGATCGTCATGCCACAGCCCGTGGTTGCGCTGGTATTGCTTGCGCACGTCGCGCAGGGCGTCCTCGCTCCCCCGGCGGGTGTATTTGTTGACCGCCACCAGGTCGGCGTAGTCGAGCATCTCGATCTTCTCGAGCTGCGAGGGCGCGCCGTATTCGCTGGTCATCACGTAGAGGGAGAGGTCGCAGAGATCGGTGACCCGGCTGTCCGCCTGGCCGATGCCGGCGGTCTCGAGGATCACCAGATCGAAGCCTTGGGAGACGACCTTCAGCACCTCCTCGATCGACTCGGAAAGCTCTCCCGAGGCGCCGCGGGTGGCGATGGAGCGCATGAAAACCCGGGGGCTTTTGAGGGTGTTGAAGCGGATGCGGTCGCCGAGCAGCGCGCCGCCGGTCTTGCGCCGGGTCGGATCGGCGCACACCACGGCGACGGTCTTGTCGGTGAAGTCGCGCAGGAAACGCCGCACCAGCTCATCGGTTAGGGAGGACTTGCCGGCGCCGCCGGTGCCGGTGATGCCGAGGATCGGCGCCCGCCCGCCGCCCTGCTCCGCTCCCTGCTCCTCCTCACCCCCCTGTTCGACGCGGGTGATCGCGCGGGCGGTGTGCTGATACGAGCCGTTCACCGGTACCTCGAGCGGATCGACCGGGAAATCGCATCCCTCAAGCACCATGTTGATCATGCCCTGAAGGCCCAGATTGCGGCCGTCCTCGGGCGAGAAGATGCGGTCGATGTTGGCCTCGTGCAGCTCCTCGATCTCGCGCGGCACGATGGTCCCGCCGCCGCCGCCGAAGATCTTCACGTGATGAAGGCCCACCTCGTCCAGGCGCTCGCGCAGGTATTTGAAGAACTCCATGTGGCCGCCCTGGTACGAGGTTACGGCCACGCCCTGGGCGTCCTCCTGAATCGCCGCGCGCACGATGTCCTCGACGCTGCGGTTGTGGCCGAGATGCACGATCTCGGCTCCGGAGGCCTGCATCAGCCGACGCATGATGTTGATCGACGCGTCGTGGCCGTCGAAAAGCGCGGTGGAGGTGATGATGCGGACGGAGTGCTTGGGCCTGTAGGGCTCGGCTTCTTCGAAAGACATGCCTGGATATCCTTTGGGTGAACCGGCCGCTCTTTGGGAAATATCTGACGACGAGCGGCGTGGCGAGAATGCGCGGCGCCGCTCTATTCTAGCGGATCACGGCGCCGCGCCCTCGGGGCGGTGGCGCGGGCCCGCAGCCTTAGAATGTGTCGCGAGCGCACCCTTGATGAGCCGAAGAACCCAGCTGACCGCCCTTCTGATCGCCGTTGCCGCGACCGCCGCGTGGACCTCTTTGCAGAGTCCGCCGGCCCTCTCGCCGCAGCCCGGGCCGCCGCCCGCCGCCGCCACCCCCGGCGGCGGCGTCGGCGGCGGCGGCGGCAACATCGCCGGACCGGTGGGGGCGCCCGAATACGAGCGGCTTCTCGAGGCAGCCGCCGGCGCGCCCCTCGCGCCGGCGCGGCTGCGCGCCCTCGCCTCGGCGGCCATGGAGCTCTTCGAGGCAAAGCTCGATGCCGAGGCCGAGGCCCTGGGCGATGACGACTGGCGGATCTCCTTCGCCAGGCTCCGCCAGAACCATCCCGCGGACGATCAGGCCACCCTCGAGAGCTACCGCCGCCATCTCAGGCTGGCCCGGGACTTCTCCCGCACGCAGGGTCTGGTTTCCCTGCCCGACTCCGGGGTCACGGTCGCGGAGATCGCCAATCCTTTTTTCCAGCGCTCCTTCTCGCTCGCCATGTATCTCGACCGGCGCCTGGCCGTCACCCTGCGTCAGCCGGATCCCGAGGAGGCCGCCGAAAGATCTTCTTCACCCGCTCAGGACCCTCCCCCGCCGGAGCCCCGCCTCGAGGAGAATCCCTATCTCCAGAACCACTGCGGGGTGTGCATCCCGCCCCTGGTGGTGCACGAGGCCTGGCCGGGACACCACGTGGCCTACGAGCGCGCCGCGGCGCTGGGCCTCGAGCGCCGTGAGCTGCTGACCGCCAACCGCCGGAACGTCGTTTACCACGAAGGGTGGGCGCTCTACGCCGAGTGGCTGGTCCTGACCGCGGTACCGGAGGGCGGCGGCTTCTATTCAGGGCCCGCTGAGCGCCTAGGAGCCTGGCGCATGCTCTATCTGCGGGCCCTTCGCGCCTCCCTCGATCCCGCGCTTCATGACGGGACCGTCGCGCCGGAGACCGCGCGGGGGATGTACCGAGACCTCGCCGGCATGAGCGAGAGGGCGGCGGGGTCCGAGGTGGAGCGCCACCTCCGCGATCCGGTGATGAAGGCGAGCTACTTCATCGGCCTGCTGCAGATCCTCCAGCTGCGGAGCCTGGTGACCGCGGGCGAGGACCCGGCCTCGCTGCTCGACTTCCATGACCGGCTTCTCGGCCTCCCGCGGACGATTCCGCGCATCGCCCGCGAGGAGTTTGGCGTTGAGCTCGAGCCCCTGGGCTCGCTGCCGCCGCTGCTCGCCGAGGGCGGGTGAGCCCGAGCGGGACCGCCGCGGTTGGTATGCTTCCCGGCATGCTCGATCGGCCCCCCACAGCGGACGCGGAGGCGCGGCGTTGGCGCCCGGGCGTCGAGCAGATTCCCAGCCTCTACGACGCCTTCATGGCGCTTTTTGAGCGCGGCGGGCTGCTCGAATGGCGGCGCCACCTGGTGGCCCTCGCCCGCGGCAGGACCCTCGAGGTGGGGTGCGGCACGGGGCGCAACCTGCCGCTCTACGGGAAGCCCGAGCCGATCGCCTGCGACCCCTATCTCGCCGTGGTGCTGGCGGCGAGGCGGCGGGCGCCGGGCGTGCGATTCGTGGTGGCGGACGCCCAGGCGCTGCCCTTCAGGGCCCGCAGCTTCGACAGCGCGGTTTCGAGCCTGGTCTTCTGCAGCGTCGACTCCCCCGCCCGCGGGCTGCGGGAGATCGCCCGAATTCTCGAGCCCGAGGGACGCCTCTTGATGATCGAGCACGTGCGCAGCGACTCCCGATGGCTGGCGTGGCTCCAGGATAGGGTGCAGCCCCTGTGGACGCGCGTCGCCGGCGGCTGCCGGCCCAATCGCCCCACGGAGCGAACGGTGCGCGAGGCGGGCTTTGAGATCGACCCCGCCTCGAGGCGAGCCCGCGGGGTGATGCGCCTGCTTGAGGCGCGGCCGCGCTCCGAGCCGGACGGCTAGCGGAACCACTCGACCCGGCGGGAGCGGAACCAGGCGTCGAGCAGCCTGACCCGGCCGCCGCCCTCGACGGGCCATTCATGGGGCTCGTGAAAATGCCCGACCAGCAGCTCGTCGAAGCCGTGACCCTCGGCCAGACGGCGGGCGGTGTAGCGGCGGATCGCCTCGCGAGGCAGGTTGTCGCGATGCTTGAAGTTGGTTTGCGAGAGCCGCTCCTCGGTGCTGCCCACCGCCCTGCGGGCAAGCCCGGCGGGCAGCCCCAAAACCAGGGCGCGCACGGGCCAGCTCTTGGACAGCCAGCGCCAGAAGAGGTACTGCCGGTCGCGATCGTTGAGGCCGTCGCCGTGCACGCACAAATAGCGCCTGCCGCTGGCGACCTCGAAGTGGGTTTCGAGGCATACGCGGTCGAAATCAGCAAACTCCTGCTGTGTCTTTTGGTAAGAAATTGTAAACTCCTGCCTGCTGTCCTTTGGTACGAAATTAACTCCTGTCTGCTTTCATTTGGTAAGAAATGGTAACATCACCAAACTACTGCTGTCCTTTGGTAAGAAATTGTATAAACTCTTGCCTGCTGCCTTTTGGTAAAAAATGTTAACATCAGCGAAGAGGTGCTGTCTTTGGATAAGAAACATCCATGACCAGTAGGGTGTCCTTTCGCTTTGTAGGTATTTTTGTACTGATAGGCAGCAGGCAAGAGTTAATACAATTTCTTACCAA
>JBCCLG010000395.1:0-5624 GCA_039027015.1 Acidobacteriota bacterium
GAGGCGCGGGCGGTGATCCTGCCGGTTCCCTACGAGCGCACGACCTCCTACGGCGCCGGCACCGAAAACGGCCCGCGGGCGATTCTCGAGGCTTCAGCCTACGTCGAGCTCTACGACGAAGAGCTGAAGTGTGAACCCTGTGAGGTGGGCCTGTGGACGGCGCCGCCGTGCCGTTCGGATCCCGGAGAGGATTTAGAGGAGGCCCTCAAAGCGATCGAACGCGCCGCCTCGGGGCCCCTTGAGACGGGTCAATTCCTGGTCACCCTGGGCGGCGAGCACGGCCTGACCACGGGACCGGCGCGCGCGGCCAGGAGCATCTTCGGAGATGTCGGAGTGGTGCAGTTCGATGCCCACGCCGACCTCCGAGACAGCTACGAAGGCTCGATTTACAGCCACGCCTCGGTCATGAGGCGGCTGGTCGACGACCTCGGCATGCCGAGCCTCGCTGTGGGTCTCCGCTCCCTCTCGCTCGGCGAAGCGCGCCTCATAGAGAGTCGCGGGCTGCCGGTTCTGTGGAGCCGCGAGGTCCACGAAGAGGCGCTGAGAGACTCCACCAGGCTCTTCGAGCAGGCCCTCGAGGCTCTACCCGAGCGGGTCTATTTAACCTTCGACGTCGACTACTTCGATCCGGCCCTCCTGCCCGCCACCGGCACGCCCGAACCCGGCGGCGGCACCTGGCATCCCACCCTCTCGATGCTCAAGAAGCTCTTTGAACGCAAGAGCGTCGTCGCCATGGACGTCGTCGAGCTAGCCCCCAATCCCGCCTCGCCGAGCAGCGATTTCGTGGCGGCCAAGCTGATCTACAAAGCCCTCGGGTACCGGTTCTTTAGCTCGCCTTCGCGGGCGCCATGAGAGCGCCGCGGGGCGGATCCCTGGTGTACACTGACCGGGCGCATCGCGGACCTTGGCCGCGTCTCCCTCAAGCCGCCGAAGATCCGAAACCGCAGCATGGAACAGATCGGCAAATACGAAGTCCTCGATCAGATCGGTTCTGGCGGATTCGCGACCGTTTACAAGGGCTACGACCCTTTTATCAAGCGGCCGGTAGCGATCAAGGTGTGCAGTTCCCGTGAGGAAGATGGCAAGCAGCGCTTCTATCGCGAAGCCGAGATCGCGGGCAGTCTCGTGCATCGAAATATCACTATGGTTTATGACTTCGGGCTGCACGAGGGCCAGCCCTACCTCGTCGAGGAATATCTTTCCGGCGAAGACCTGTCGTATTTCATCCGCAGGCGCGAGCCTCAAGACATCCCGACCCGGCTCGACTTTCTGACCCAGATCGCCAGGGGCCTCGGCCACGCCCACGGCCAGGGCGTCATCCACCGAGATATCAAGCCATCGAATATCCGAGTGCGCAGCGACGGCCGGCTGAAGATCATGGATTTCGGCACGGCCAAGCTCGCGGACGCCGAAAGCCAGCTGACCCAGAGCGGAATGACCCTGGGCACCGTGGCATACCTCTCTCCCGAGCGGCTGCTGGGCAAGAGGTCAGGCACGAATTCAGACCTCTTCTCCTACGGCGTCATGGCCTATGAGCTGATGTCTTTTCGTCGCCCCTTTGGCGGCCGCAACATTCCTCACCTGATCGAGCAGGTGCTGAGCTCGCCGCCGATTCCGCTGGAAGACAGCTGGCCGGAGTGCCCCCCCGGACTCGCCGAAATCGTGCATCGATGCCTGCTCAAGGACCCGGCGGAGCGCTACGCCTCCTGCGCGGAAATCGTCCGCGACCTCGAGGGAGTGCGGGCCGACTTGACCGGCGAGGTCGAGGCGCCCGCGGCGGCGGCTTCTCGAAAGCGGCCGACGGGGGCCGGCCCGCAGACCTCCGTTCAGGTCACCAGCCTGATGGAGCGGGCGCGGGATCTCATGGGCCGCGAACGCCACTCGAGGGCGGAGGTGCTGCTCGAGGAAGTGCTCGAGATGTCTCCGGAAAGCGTCGAGGCTAAAAAGCTCCTGCTCGCCTGTCGAGAGGCAACCGCCGGCGACGACCCGGCCGGTGCCCCGACCCCCGGAGCCTTTTCCTGGGAGGGTCCTGAAGAGCGGCGCGAGCGCAAGCGGGCCGAGGCCGTCGCGTCGATCGCTCTCTACATCGAGAAGGGCGAATACGCGTCGGCCATCGAAGCGCTGAGTTTCGCCGAAAAGCTCTTCGGCTCCATCGCGGAGGCCCCGAAGCTGCGGCGTCTGGCGGTGGAGCGAGTGCGGGACTCCGTGATCCGGTTCCGGCGGGAAGGGCGCGATGCCGGCCGGCGGGCCGCTGAAGCCCTCGGCACCCTGAGGCGTCAGAACCGCCTCGAGCCCGAAAAAGAGCGCGATCTGACGGAGAGGATTCTGGATCTCATCCCCGAAGACCCGGCGGCGCAGGGCCTGCGGCCGGTCGCCGGGAGCGCCGAGGCCGCCTCGAGACTTTCAGACACCGGCGCCGAGGGGCCGCCGAGGCAGGCGCGCCTGGCGGAGGCCATCTCCTCGATCGAGCAGCTCCTCGACCGCGGAGACGCCCGCACGGCCGTTGAGGCCCTCGATTTCGCGGTCAAACTCTACGGCGAGTTCGACGACGCCGAGGCCCTGCGCAGCCGCATCGGCCGTGCCTTGACCCTCGGCTGATGGGGCCGCGGCCCGTGGTACCATCGGGCTTCCCGCGAGCGCTCCAAACGAGAGATCTTCTCCGTGGAAGATCGCCATGCGGCACCGTGGCCCATGCGACAGATCGGTAAGTATCAAGTCCAGGAACAGATCGGTATCGGCGGCTTCGGCGAGGTCTTCAAGGGCTTCGATCCGTTCATCAAGCGCTACGTGGCGATCAAAACCTGCAGCTCGCGCAGCGAAGAGATTCGCACCCGTTTTTTTCAAGAGGCCGAGATCTCCGGCAACTTGAATCATAAAAACATCACCACCATCCACGACTTCGGAGTCGAGGGCGATCTCCCCTACCTGGTGCAGGAATACCTCTCGGGCGAGGACCTCGACGAAAAGGTCAAGCGGCGGGACGTGCTGCCGTTTGTTGAGAAGCTCTACTATCTGATTCAGATCGTGCGGGGCCTCGGGCACGCCCACAGGCGCGGCGTGATCCACCGCGACATCAAGCCGGCCAATGTCCGCATCCTCGAGGACGGCACCGCCAAAATCATGGACTTCGGGATCGCCAAGCTGGCGCAGGCCGAGTCCGGCCTCACCCAAACCGGCATGACCCTCGGAACCGCCGCCTATCTCTCTCCCGAGCAGATTCGCGGCGAGTCGGTCGATCCGCGCACGGACATCTTCTCCTTCGGCGTGATGGCCTACGAGCTTCTGACCTACGAACGGCCGTTCAAGGGTGAGCAGATCTCGGCAGTGCTCTATCAGCTTCTGCACCACGAGCCGAAGCCGATCGCCGAGATCTGGCCGGAAGCGCCCGCCGAGCTGGCGGCGATCATCGAGCGCTGCCTAGCCAAGCAGCCCGCCGGCCGCTTTCAGGACGCAGCCTCGCTCCTGCGCGCCCTGGAGGGCCTTCAGTGGAGCGGCCCCGAGACTGAAAGCGGCGGAGCGGCGATCGCGCCGCGTGCGCAGGCCGGCGGCGGCCCAACCGCTGCAAAGCCCGAGCCCGGCCCGCCGGTGGCCTCCGGCGCCCCCGCGCCCTCCCGGGCGACGGGCGGCGGCAGCGGCGTGGGCGAGGCCAAAGTCGACAGCAGCGAGATGCCGGGGCTCGAGGACGTCGAGATCTCGACCTCGATGGTGAGAGCCCCGGAGCTCGACGACGAGACCACCCGAGTGCCCACCGTCTCGAGCGCAGCCCAAAGCTCGAGCGGTACCTTGACCACCCTCTTTGCCATTCTCGCCTTCGCCGCCGCGGCGGGTTTGGGCGGATGGTGGTTTGGCGCGCGGCCAGCCGGCGGGGACGCCCCGGAGAAGCCGCCGGCACAAGAAGCCGCCTCGGGCGCCGACGTGAGCGACGAGCCCATCGACGTTCAGCCCACGGCCCCCTCCCCCGCCGAGGCGGCCGGCGCCTCACCCGGGAGCGAGACCCCCGCGGCCCAGCTCGACGAAGGCACCCTGGTGGCCGTCAAGCCGGACTGGACCGAGCGCATGACGGTGCGCCTCGACCGAGGAAAGGCCCGGGCGCTCGACAAGGATCGCGCCTTCAAGCGCCCGCCGGGCACCTACACCCTGACCTTTCGCTTCGCCCAGGACGCCTATGAATTTGAGCAGGCGGCTCGAGTGAAGCTCGGCGAGGCGGCCGTTCGCCGCGTGCGGCCTCCCTTTCCCGAGCCCGCGGCGATCACCGTTCAGCAGGCGATCACCACGCCGAGGGGCCAGGTCTTCATCGACGGCAAACCCTACGGCAACAGCACCCTGCGCAGCGCTCTTCTCTCTCCCGGAGAGCGCCAGGTTGAAATCCGCCCGCTGGGCGAGGGCGAGCCCCTGAGCACCTCGCTGACTTTGGCCCCGGGTGCGCTGGTGGTTCTCACCTTCGATCTCGAGACCGGTAAGATGACGCAGACTCAGAAGGAGCTGGTGCTCCGCTGAGCGGCGTGCCAGCGGAAACGCCGCTCGCGGCGCCGGCCCTCTGCCCAACGAGCGAGCGTCGGACGATGAGCCTGCACACCCCCTCGAATTCTCGACTTTCCGGCGGCCGAAGCCTGCCGAAGGCCTTCGCCCTCGGCGCGCTTTTCGCGCTCGCCGGATCCTTCGGCTTGGCCCCCGGGGCGCACGCCCAGCCGATCGAAAGCGAGAGCCTCGACTCCCCCACCGCCGCGGCCACGGGCGAGCTCGCCGAACTCGAGCAGCTGGCGCAGGAGAGCTTTACCCAGGACGATCTCGAGACCGCGGTCGCGCTCTACCGGCAGCTGGCGGGCCGACACGAAAGCACCGGCGAGAAAGTCCGCATTCTGACCACCGTCGCCTGGCTCGAGCACGAGCGCGGGCGGGCGCAGTCGGCCCTCGAGACGCTCACCCGCGTGCTGGTGATGCAGCCCGAATACTCCATCCGGCCGGATCTCTACAGCGACGCCTTTACGGCGCTGTTCTACGATGCGCAGAAAAACGCCCTCGAGGAGCGCGAGGCCAAGGCCAGTCGCCTGGTGCGAGCGGGCGCTGAACAGCTCCGCGAACGGCGCTACGATGAGGCCCGGCGAAGCTTCCAGGACGCCCTCGCCACGTGGTCCGAGCAGCCGAAGGCAATTTACAACCTCGCCCTGGTCGACTACTACCAAAGCCGGGACGACGAGGCCCTGGGCGGATTTCAGAAGCTGCTCGCGCTGGCCTCTTCGCGGCCCGATCTGGTTCCCGCGTCGCTGCAGGGCCTGGCTCTTACCAACCTGGGGCTTCTCTACCTCAACCAGAATCAGCCGGACGAGGCCGGGCGTGTCCTCGAAGACGCGGTGAGGCTCACGCCCTCGAGCGGCACCGCGTGGTCGAACCTGGCGATCACCCGTCGCCGCCTGGGAGATCCCGGCGGCGCCGCCGACGCGGCCCGCAAGGCCCTGGACCTCGCCCCGGACGACGTGGGCGCCCACCGTTCCTTGGCCCTGGCTCTGCTCGATGCCGATCGCCCCCAGGAGGCGGCCGAGCTGCTGGTCCGCTCGACCCGCGACTTCGCGGAAGACGGCGGACTGTGGCTCTACTCGGGTTTGGCGGATCGCCGACTCGGTCGA
>JBCCLG010000396.1:0-5621 GCA_039027015.1 Acidobacteriota bacterium
GCGCCCTTCGTCTCACTCCCGGGCTCTCGCCGGGTGAATCAGCGAAGCTTATTGTCTATTGCCCGGGAACCAGCCTAACCTCGAAAGGAGTATCCGGCCGCCGGTGTCGCCGGCCGGCTTTTCAAGGGACGCGCGCCTTCGGCAGGAGGGTGTGGAGAGAACAGGAGGCTTTCCGTGGACGCATCGGCTATTCGAGAGAAGATCAAAGATTTGGTGTCCAAGGTCACCGAGATCGATCCTGCAGAGATCCCCGACAACGCCTCCTTCGTGGAGGATCTCCAGTTGGACTCACTCTCGCTTCTGGAGATAGGGGTGGAGGTCGACTACGAATTCAAGCTCGGCGTTCCCGAAGAGCGCCTCGCCGAGCTCGCGACCCTGCAGGACTCCGTGGACCTCGTGCTCGAGTGCATGGCGGCCGCCCCCGCATCCGCCGCGACCGCCTCTGCGCCCGCGGCCTCGGCTCACGCCTGAAAAGCGCCTGGAATCGGCTATCGCTGGATCAACCGCGGGAGACTGAAGCATGCGGCGAATCGTGATCACCGGACTTGGCACCCTCACCCCTCTCGGTCTCGAAACCGAGACCGTTTGGCAGCGTCTGCTGGCAGGCCAGTGCGGCATCTCGCCGGTCCGCTCCTTTGACACCGCGTCCTATTTCAGCGCGTCGAATCCGAGCGGCTCCAACGTCTACCTGGGCGGCGAGGTCCACGACTTCGAGCCGGAGACGGATCTTGAGAACCTAGACCCCGCCTCCATGGGACGCGCCTCCCAGCTGGCGGTCGCCGCGGCCAGGCGAGCCTTCGCCGACTCCGCCCTCGACGCGAGCTCCCTCGAGCCGTGGCGCTGCGGGGTCGCCATGGGCACGACCTCCGGTGAACCTCGGGAGGTTGAGCACTACAACGATCTCCGCGCCGCGGGCGACTTAGGTCCCGTGGCCGGCGAGCTGGCCAATCGCTATCCGTGTCACGTGATCGCCGGCCAGGTCGCCGCCGAGCTCGGTTTTGCCGGGCCCAACTCCATGATCCCCGCCGCCTGCGCCGCCGGCAATTATGCGCTGGCGAGGGCCTTCGACGCCCTGCGAGCCGGCCGCACCGACGTCATGCTCGCCGGCGGCGCCGACGCCTTCTCGCGCATCACCTACACCGGTTTCGCGCGCCTGGGAGCCATCGCGCCCGAGATGTGCCAGCCCTTTGACCGCAACCGGCGCGGCATGGTGCCTGGCGAAGGCGCCGCGGTGCTGGTTCTCGAGACGCTGGAGCGCGCCCTCGAGCGCGGCGCGCCGCGCATTTACGCGGAGGTCGCCGGCTACGGCCTCTCGTGCGACGCCCACCACATGACCGCCGCCCTGCCAGACGGCTCGGGGGCGGCGCGCGCTATGGTCGCGGCCATGCGGCACGCCGGCGTCACGCCCGACGACATCGACTACGTCAGCGCCCACGGAACCGGCACGCCGACCAACGACACCCTGGAGACGCGGGCCCTCGAGCACGCCTTCGGCAGCTCCGCCCGGCGCAAACCGGTCAGCTCGATCAAATCGATGATCGGTCACACCATGGGCGCGGCCTCGGCTATCGAGGCGGCGGTGTGCGCCCTCACCCTCTCGGAAGGGTTCGTGCCGCCGACGATCAATTTCACCGAGCCCGACCCGGACTGCGCCGTGGACTGCGTTCCCAACGAGGCCCGCGAGCTGGCGGCCCGGGTGGTGATGAACAACGCCTCGGCGTTTGGCGGCAACAACGCCTCGGTGATCTTCAGGCGGTGCGAGCCGTGACGGGGGAAGGCGGCGGGCACACGGGTCGCCGGGTGGTGATCACCGGCAGCGGCCTCCTCTCGCCCCTGGGCGACACCTCCGGGCGGCTGCATGAAGCCCTGTGCGCCGGGCGTTCGGGGCTTAAGGAAACCGAGTTCGAGGAGATGCCCGAGCTCGGCAGGCCCCTCGCGGGCGCCATCGACTTCGACCCTCGGGAGTATTTGGTCGGCGGCAAGCTCCGCCCCCTGGACCGGGTTGGCAGAATGGTGATCTCGGCGGCGCGCCTGGCGCTCGAGAGCGCCGATCTGCCCGCCGAGGCCTGCCTCGAGCGCGAGATCGGGCTGGTGCTGGGCACCATGTTCTGCAGCGTCCACACCATCGTGGCCTTCGACCAGCGAGCCCTCGAGGCCGGGCCCAAATACGTCAGGCCCTTTGACTTCGCCAACACCGTGATCAACGCCGCGGCCGGCCAGACGGCCATCTGGCACCGGCTGCGCGGCGTCAACTCAACCCTCGCCGGCGGCACCGCGGCGGGGCTCGAGGCGCTGGCCTACGCCGCCGATCTGATCCGCACCGGGCGGTCTGAGATCGTGCTGGCCGGCGGCAGTGACGAGCTGTGCTGCGAGTCGTACCTCAGCTTCCAGCGCACCGGACAATTGGGCGCCGGACAGCCGGTGCCCTTTGACGAGCGCAGCGACGGCTTTGCCCTCTCGGAGGGCGCGGCGCTCCTGGTTCTAGAATCCGAGAACAGCGCCCGCGAGCGCGGAGCGCAGATTCTCGCCACCCTCGAGGGGCACGCCTCGGGCTTCGACCCCTCGCGCGGCCGCGACGCCGACGAGTCCCGTCGCTACATCGCGCGCACCCTGGGACTGGCGATGCACGACGCGGGCGTCGACAGCGCCGGCATCGACGCCGTCTCATCGTCCGCCAACGGCCTACCCGATCACGACCGCCGCGAGGCCCTCGGCCTCCGAGACGCCTTTCGCGGCCGCTCCTCGCCCGTGCCCACCAGCGCGGTCAAGGCCATGCTCGGCGAGGCCCTCGGCGCGTCCGGCGCGCTCCAGAGCCTCTCGCTTCTCGAAAGCCTGCGCAGCGGCGTCTTGCCGGGCATCCCTCAGCTCAAGGGCGCGGCCGAAGCGGACCTTATGGAGCGAGGCGGCGGCGCCTTCTCGCTGGCCGGCGGCAGCCGGGAAATCGAAATGCGGCGCGGCCTCATAAGCGCAGTGGGGCTCGACGGCAACATCTGCGCCATGGTGATGGCCGCCGGGGCGCCCTCGTGAGCGTCCGAGCGCCTGCCGGCCCTCAAGAGGCCGAGTCCCGGCGCTCGACGGCACCGAGGCGGCCGATTCGCCTGGTGCCCAGGCTCAAGAACCAGGGCTACGAAACCGAGCAGGTGGCGAGGCGCCGCGGCTGGGTCGAGCGCCAGACCGGCTGCGATCTCAGGCACGTGGGCTCCTACAGCCTGGACAGCGAAACGATGCGCGGCAACGTCGAGAATCCGGTGGGCGCGGTGCAGATGCCCCTCGGCGTCGCCGGGCCCCTGAGGCTGCGCGGAGAGCACGCCGCGGGCGATTTCTACGTGCCGCTGGCGACCACCGAAGGAGCTTTGGTGCGCTCCTACGAGCGAGGCATGGTGGCGATCACCCGAGCCGGCGGCGCCGAAGCCAGGGTCCTGCTCGACGAGAACCGGGTCTCCCCGATCTTCCACTTCGAAAGCGCCGGCGCGGCGGCGGATTTCGCGCGCGCCCTGCCGTCGCATTTCGAGGCCCTGCGCGACGCCGCCCAGGCGACCACCCGCCACGGCCGGCTGCTGCGCGCCACCCCCTTGATCACCGGCCGCAAGGTGATTGTCGACCTCAGCTTTCACACCGCCGACGCCCACGGCATGAATATGTGCGTCAAGGCCACCGACGCGGCGTGCCGGGCGCTGCTCGAGCGGCACCCGGAGATTCGCCGTCACCACATCTTCAGCGGCTACAGCTCCGAGAAGCGGGCCAGCGGCTCGATCCTGCGGGGCGGCAAGGGCAAGAAGGTCACCGCCGGGGTGGAGCTGGAGGCCGCGCTCGTGCGCTCGGTCCTGCACGCCAGCCCGCGCCAAATGGTCGAGATGTGGCACGCCACGGTGCTGGGCCACCTGCACACGGGCGCCTTGGGGTACAGCGGGCACTACGCCAACGGCCTCACCGCCCTCTTCATCGCCACCGGCCAAGACGTCGCCAACGTCGCGAACTCCTCGGTCGGCGTGACCCATTTCGAGCTGACCGACGCGGGCGACCTCTACGCCAGCGTCACCCTCCCCTCCCTCACCGTGGCCACGGTGGGAGGCGGCACCTCACTCGGCACCAGCCAGGAATGCCTCGGCATGCTCGGCTGCGCCGGCTCGGGGCAGGCCGTCAAGCTGGCGGAGATCGCCGCCGCGACCCTCCTGGCGGGCGAGCTCTCGATGGGCGCGGCGATCGCCAGCGGCGAATTCGTCGAAGCCCACGAGGCCTACGGACGCAACCGCCCCGCGGAGGCGCCGGGAGAAGCGCCGAGATGAGGCGGGCCTACAGGGGCCTGCGCGCGCGCCCCCCCGAGCCGCGCTACGACGCCGTGGTGATCGGCGCCGGCATCGGCGGACTCTTCTGCGCCAACCTGCTGGCCCAGGCAGGCGCGCGCGTGCTGCTGGTGGAGCAGCACTACCAGGTGGGCGGGTATTGCAGCACCTTCAGACGCCGCGGTTTTACCTTCGACGCCGCCAGTCATTTCTATCCTCTGCTCGGCAACGGCGGATCGATCACCGGCAAGCTGCTCGCCCGGCTGGGCATCGAGACCGGCTGGGTCAAGATGGATCCGGTGGACACCTTTCATTTTCCCGACGGCAGCAGGTTCGACGTGCCGGCCGACCTCGAGACCTATCGCGCCCGGCTCGACGCCGATTTTCCGCACGAGCGCGAGGCCCTCGAGAGCTTCTTTCAGCGGGTGAAGGACGCCTACCTGCGCGGCCTGCTCTGCTATTTCCGGGGTCACGACGAATCGCGCCTCGGCGACGCGGGTAGCCTGACCCTCGGCGAGGTGCTGGATCGAAGCTTCACCGATCCCAAGCTCAAGCTCCTGCTGACCGCCGACTGCCCGCACTGGGGCTCGCCGCCCTCGCGCACGTCCTTCGTCTTCGACTCGATGCTCCGCCTGAGCTACTTCCTCGGTAATTACTACCCCGAGGGCGGCTCCCAAACCTTCGCCGACGCCCTGGCCCACCGCTTCGAGCAGAACGGCGGGCACATCCTGATGGGCACCTCCGCTGAGCGCATCGAGGTCGAGCGCGGCCGCGTGCGCGCGGTGCGCCTCGAGACGGTCCGCGGCCCGCGGCGAGGGCCGGCGAGGGTCAAGACCGAGGCGGTGATCTCGAACGCGGATCTCAGGCTTACCCTCGACCGCCTCCTGGAGCCCGGCGACGTCGACCCGGGCTACCGCCGCTCCATCGACGCTCTGCGCCCAAGCTTCCCGTGCTTTCTGAGCCACCTGGGCGTCGAGGGGGTCGACTCCCGCGACCTCGAGCGCGTGCAGGGCTACTATTGGCGCAGCTGGGACGCCGAGAGCGTCGGGCGAGACGGCCTGCGCTGCAAGATCTTCGTGCCGACCCTCTACGAGCCGCGCATGGCGCCTCCCGGAAGCCACGTGATCATTCTGCAAAAGGTCCTCGAGATGGACTACGACGCCGTCGAGGATTGGCGCGCGCATAAGCAGAGCGTCGAGCGCGCCTGCCTCGAGCACCTCGAGAGCGTCCTGCCGGGAATCCGCGAGCGCATCGTGGTCAAGAACAGCGCTTCGGCGCGCACCTCCTGGCGCTTCACCCTCAACCGGGCGGGGGCGATGCTCGGCTGGGAGATGTCCC
>JBCCLG010000397.1:0-5599 GCA_039027015.1 Acidobacteriota bacterium
CGACTGTGAATAAATCTTGAGGCATGATTCTCGAATCAGAGGGCTGGGATGGGTCGGGCGGCAGGCCCCGGTGGGCCCGTATCGCGCCGTCGAGAAGCGGCCTATTCGCTCCTGACGGCGTCGACCAATGCCTCGACGCTTTCGATGGGCGCCTCGGGTTGGATGCCGTGCCCGAGGTTCACCACGTGGCCCCGGGCGGGCACGCTGGCGAGCAGTTTCGCGGCGGCTTGGCGCACCACGTCGGGCCCGGCCAGCAGGGTCGCGGGGTCTAGATTTCCCTGCAGGGCGCGGACGTCGCCGAGGCGTCGGCGCAGGGCGCCGAGGTCGAGTCGCCAGTCGACGGCCAGGGCCTCGTAGGGCAGCTCCTCGGGCGACATGGCGAGGGCGGTCTCGAGGGCCGGGCCGGCGTGGTTCATGAAAAGAACGCGCGGCGCCCGCGAGCGTCCCACCTCAGCCAGCAGATCCCGCAAGGGCGGGTAGACGAGGCGCCGCCAGTCGGCGGCCGAGAGCAGCCCAGCCCACGACTCGAAGATCTGCACCGCCTGGGCGCCGCCTTCCTCGATCTGGCGGCGCAGGAATCCGGCGACCAGCTGGGCCAGCTTCTCGAGCAGCAGCGAGAAGGTCCGAGGCTCGGCCGCGGCCAGGGCGCGAAGCCGGTTGAAGTCGCTCTTGCCGTGGCCCTGAATCAGGTAGGCCGCCAGGGTCATCGGAGCGCCGGCGAAGCCGATCGTCGCCACCTCCGGCGGCAGCTCGGCGCGCACCCGGGCCAGGGTTTCGACCACCTCGGGAGCTACCGACTCCGGCTCCGGCCGAGGCAGGGCCTCCACCTGCGCCAGGGTGCGCAGCGGCTCCTCGATCACCGGGCCGGGGGCGAAGCGCACGTCGATGCCAAGGGCGGCGATCGGGCTCATGATGTCGGCGAAGACGATCGCCGCGTCGAGCCGGAACCGCCGTAGCGGCATCAGGGTGACTTCGGTGGCGAGGGCCGGGTCGCCGGCCAGCTCGAGAAAGCTGTGCTCGCGCTTGAGCGCCCGGTACTCGGGCAAATAGCGGCCGGCCTGGCGCATGATCCACAGCGGCCGGCGCGGCGTCTCGAGGCCGCGCAGGGCGCGCACCAGGATCGGGTCCGACGCGGGCCGTTCGGAGGCGTCTTGGCGACTCATGGCACGGCGCCCTCCCGGTGGGCGGCGGGGGTGAACCGATAGCCCACCCCGCGCACGGTGTGAAAATAGACCGGCGCTTCAGGATCGGGCTCGAACCTCTTGCGCAGGCGCAGGATGAAGTTGTCGATCGTGCGCGTTGAGGGGAAGGCCTCGTGACCCCAGGCCTCGTCGAGGATCTCTTCGCGCGTCACCACCTCCAGGGGACGCCTCGACAGGCAGCGCAGAATCAGCGCCTCCTTGTGGGTCAGCTCGTGCTCGCGGCCGTCCCAGGAGACGCCGCTGTAGGTGCGGAAATCGACCCGGTTGTCGCCGAAGCTCACCGACTCGCCGGCCGTTTTACCGCGCCGCAGAATGGCCTGCACGCGCAGCAGGAGCTCCTTGAGGTGGAAGGGCTTGGGCAGGTAGTCATCGCCGCCGACCTCCAGGCCCTCGATACGATCCTTGGCGGTGCCGCGGGCGGTGAGGAAGAGGATCGGCGTCGGGTCGCCCGCCTCGCGGACCCGGCGGCAGATGGTGTAGCCGTCGAGACCGGGCAGCATGACGTCGAGAATCACCAGGTCGAAGGCGCCCTCGAGGATCCTCCGCAGAGCCTCGTGACCCTCCACCACCACCTCCACGCCGTGGTTCTCGGCCTCGAGGTTCTCGGCGATTCCGGCGGCCAGGTGCCGCTCGTCCTCCACCACCAGGATGCGCTGTTTCACCACGTGCTCTCCATGGGCCATTCCACCGTGAAGCTCGCGCCCTTGCCCGGACCTTCGCTGGTGGCGAAAACCCGTCCGCCCTCGAGCTCGACAAAGCCGCGGGTGAGGTAGAGGCCGAGCCCGGAGTCGGTGCGAGTGCGGCGCATCTCGTCGCCCACGCGGTAGAACTTCAAAAAGAGTTGGTCGGCCTCCTCGGGCGGAAATCCGACGCCGTTGTCGCTGATCACGATACGGCCCATGGCGCCCCTCGGCTCACCGGTGATGGCGACCCGGCCGACCCCCTTCTCCGCCGCCTTGAGGGCGTTGTCGAGCAGGTTGCGCAGCACCGTCCGCACGCCCGCCGGGTCCACGTGCACGGCGAGGTCGGACGGCACGTCGATCGACACCTCGACCCCGGCGTCGCGGGCCAAGAACTCCAGCTCGCCCACCGCCTCGCGCACCGCCGGCGCCAGCAGCAGGCGCTCGCCCTCGAGGTTGAGGGCCTGCTGATCGAGTCGGTGGGTGTCGAGCACGTTGGCCACGGTGCCCCCCAGCCGCTCGGCGTCGGCCAGGATGCGGCCGACCAGCAGATTCTGACGCTCCTGGCTCATCTCGCGCATCGAGAGGGTCTCGGCGGCGAGCTGCAGGCTGGCCAGCGGGCTCTTCAGCTCGTGGGTCACGGCGGCGAGAAAGTTATCCTGCCAGCGCCGCAGCTGCGACTCCCGGCTCACGGCCCGCCACACCACGCTCATGCTGCCGAGAAGGACCATCATGAAAAACGAGCCTTCCCACACATATTGATTCACGTGGCCGTCGCGCTCGTCGCGCAGCGCCGAGCGGGCTTCGGGAGAGATGCGCACCCGCTGCTCGGCGATCTCGAGGGCGGGGAAGCTGCCCTCCAACGCCGTGGGCTCGGCCCCCAGCGCGAGCATCTTCTCCGCCTGCAGCACGTCGCTCTCAAAGGTGCCCAAATAGTGATCGTGCCGGGTGCGCGCCTGCTGGGCCTGATCGATCACCCACCACATCACCTGGGCGGTCGAGACCGCCAGCATCACCAGGCAGGCGATCTGCACTCGGCGTACGTTGGCGTCGTGAATGGGCAAAGGGCGGGTCAGTCAGCCTGGCTCGCGGCCGCTGCCACGGCGCCGCTCGCTGCGGACTCCTCCTTCTCCAGGGCGAGCGCCCGATCGAGGGCGCCGGCCAGGCGGTCGAGATGCTCCGGTTGGTGGGCCAGCGAGAGGAATCCTACCTCGTACATCGAGGGGGCGATGGTGATGCCCTGCTCGAGAAGCCGGTGGAAAAGACGCCGGTAGGTCTCGGCCCAGCGCCCGTCGACCTCCTCCGCGGTGCGCGGCGGCGGACCGTCGCCGAACGCCATCCAGAAGACGGAGCCCACGCGCACCAGGCGCAGGGGAATCGGCGCGCGCTCGAAGATCGGTTCGAGCAGGGATTCCAAATAGGCGCCCAGCTCCTCGAGGCGCTGCCAGCCGTTTTCCTCGTCGAGAAAGCGCAGGGCCGTAGCGCCGGCGGCCATGGCCACCGGGTTCCCCGAGAGCGTGCCGGCCTGGTAGACCTTGCCCTGCGGGGCGAGGTGCGACATCAGCTCACGGCTGCCCCCGAAGACCCCCACCGGCATGCCGCCGCCGACCACCTTGCCGAAGGTCACGAGGTCCGGCTCGACCCCATAATGGCCGGCCGCGCCGCCGCGGCCCACGCGGAAGCCGCTGATCACCTCGTCGAAGACCAGCAGGACCCCGTGCTCGCGGGTGATCTCGCGCAGGAAGCGCAGGTATTCAGGGCGCTGGAGCAGCAGGCCGTTATTCGCCGGAATGGGCTCGAGAAGAAGCGCCGCGAGGCTCTCGCCTTCGCTGACGAAGAGCTGGCGGACCGCCTCCTCATCATCCAGCGGCAGCACGCGGGTTTGGCGCACGATATCCGCCGGCACGCCCGCCGAGGCCGGCTCGCCGAAGGTCACGAGGCCCGAACCGGCGGACACCAGCAGGTGGTCGACATGGCCGTGGTAACAGCCGGTGAGCTTGACCACGGCGTCGCGCCCGGTGGCGCCGCGGGCCAGCCGCACCGCGCTCATCACCGCCTCGGTGCCCGAGGACACGCAGCGGATCTGCTCGAGGCCCGGGTAGGCGTCCACGATGCGCTCCGCCAGCTCCACCTCGCCGGGGCACGGCGCGCCGTAGGTGGTGCCGCGGGACACCGCCGCGGTGATGGCGGACACCACCTCCGGATGGGCGTGCCCGAGAATCAGCGGCCCCCAGGAGCCGACGAAGTCGAGGTACTCGCGTCCGTCGACCGAGAAGATCGACGGGCCTTCCGCCCGCTCGACCACGATCGGCGTGCCGCCGACGGCGCGGAAGGCGCGCACCGGGGAGTTGACGCCCCCGGGCAGCACCCGCTGCGCTCTTTCAAACCATTCTTGGGAGTGGGCTCCGGCGCTCATGACAGCGTCTCCAGCCAGCCGCCCGCGAGGGCTTCGCGGGCGTGATAGGTGATGATGACGTCGGCGCCGGCGCGGCGCATCGCCATCAGGTTTTCGCGCACCACCGCGGGCTCGTCGAGCCAGCCGCGCTCGGCGGCGGCCTTGACCGCGGAGAACTCGCCCGACACGTTGTAGGCGGCGAGCGGCAGGGGGCTCGCGTCGGCGATCCGGCGCACCACGTCGAGGTAGGCCAAGGCGGGCTTCACCATCACCATATCGGCGCCTTCCTCGACGTCGAGGGCGAGCTCGCGCAGGGCTTCGCGCGCGTTGCGCGGATCCATCTGGTAGCCGCGGCGGTCTCCCTTTCCGGGCGCCGACGAGGCGGCGTCGCGGAACGGGCCGTAGTAGGCCGAGGCGTATTTCACGGAGTAGGAGAGCAGGCTCGTAGTCTCGAATCCCGCGGCGTCGAGGCCGGCGCGCAGGGCTCCCACCCGGCCGTCCATCATGTCGGAGGGAGCGACTACGTCGACCCCGGCCTCGGCGTGGCTGACGGCGGCGGCGGTCAGCGGCTCCAGGGAGCGATCGTTCACCACCTCGCCGCGGTCGTCGAGAATGCCGCAGTGCCCGTGGTCGGTGTAGGCGCACAGGCAGACGTCGGTGATCACCAGCAGATCGTCGCCGAAGCGCTCCTTGAGCCCGCGGATAGCGCGCTGAACGGCGCCGGACTCGTGGGCGGCGCAGCGGCCCACGGAGTCCTTGTCGGCGCTCTCGGCGAGGCCGAAGAGGAGGACCGAGCGAATGCCGAGGTCGAGATCCTGCGCAACGCGCTCGACCAGGGTCTCGTAGCCCATGCGGTGAATGCCGGGCATCGAGGGAATCTCCTCCAAGCCCTGCGCTTTGGGCAGGATGAAGTGAGGCTGAATGAGGCACGAGGCTGGCACCAGGGTCTCGGCGACCAGCTCGCGCAGCGGCGCCGATCGGCGCAGGCGCCGGGGCCTTTTCAACTCCGGCATCGGGGAACGTGACAACGTATCTTTCATCGAGCTTTTTCCGTGCGTCCGGCCTCTTCGCGGGCCAGCTCGCGATAGGCGGCGAGCAGGCCTTCGACGTTCGGCGAGGGGGCCTCGGCGGCCACCGGATAGCCAGCCGCTTCGACGGCGGCGCTGGTGGTCGGGCCCATAGTGATGAGCGGCAGGCTCGGGATCAGGCGAGATCTCTGGATCAATCCCTGAAAAGCTGAGGGACTGGCGATGAGAGCCGCGTCCGCTGTTGGGATTTTCGCTCTCGAGGCGCCCCTCGGATGTGGGCGCGTGGCGTAGATC
>JBCCLG010000398.1:0-5597 GCA_039027015.1 Acidobacteriota bacterium
GGCCCCCCCGCGGCGGGCCCCACGCTCGCTACCACCCCCCCGGGCTGGCCGTGGAACTACCGGGTCACAACCCGCGGGGCGCCGCGCGGGTCCTCGAGGACGCCCGGGCGCCGCGCCACGGCGGCGGCGAGCCGGCGGCGAAAGAAGGCGTCGTCGATCGCCTCGTCGGGGTCGAAAGTCCAAATTTTGACGGCCAGCTGCGATTTCGGGGAGCACGCGCCGCGGGCCAAGGTCTCGCCCGAGGACGAGACCACGTCGACCGTCGACCCCGGCTCGAGCGAAGCCGCGCCAGCACCCTCCACGGGGCCGGCGAGCGCCCCGGAGAAGACCCAGGGATGGCGCCGCTTGAGGGACGCTTCGCGTCCTTTCTTGAGGGTGAGTCGGGGAAGGGCGCGGGCCGGCACGGCGCTCACTCGTCGCCGCGCAGCTGATCGAGCTGGCGGCGCTCCTTTTTCGAGGGTCGACCGGTGCCCCGCTCGCGCACCACCGGCGCCCGGCGCATCAGGCGCTCTAAGGGATCGAGCTTCGGACGCGGCGGGCTCAGGTCTTCCCACAGCCGCGGCACTTCGGCCTTGGGCAGGGTCTTATCGCGCAGCTCTTTGACGATCAGAATGCGCGTCCACTCGCCGTAAGAAACCTCCACCCGGTCCTCCTCGGCGAGCTTGCGGTGCGGCTTGGCGACATCGCCGTTGACCTCCACGCGACCGAGCACGCAGGCCTTGGTCGCCTGGGTGCGCGTCTTGAAGCAGCGCGCCACCTGCAGCCATTTATCGAGTCGTACGCCGGCCATGGGGCGCGATCTTAACCGACGCCCTCGGGGGCGGCAGCCGCGCCTTCCTCGGACGAGGACCGGCGGGCGGCCAGGCGATCGCGGACCCCCCACAGCAGGTCGTAGAGCACCGGCACGACCACCAGCGTCAGAAAAGTCGCGACGCCCAGACCGAAGATCACCGCCACGCTCATCGAGCGCCAGTAGTCGCTCGACTCGCTGCCGGTCGACAGGCTCAGGGTCCTGAAATCGAGCTCCACGCCGGTGGTCAGAGGCAGCAGCCCGAGGATCGTGGTGATGGCGGTGAGCAGCACCGGCCGCAGGCGCCGCATGCCGGTTTTCACCACCACCTCGCGGCGCTCAAGACCCAGGCGGCGCTGCTGCTCGGCGTAGTCGAGCAGCACGATGGCGTTGTTGACCACGATGCCGGCGAGGGAGATCACGCCCACGCCGGTCAGCACGATGGCGAACGGCAGGCCGGTGATCAGCAGGCCCAGGAGGACGCCGAACATGGACATCACCACCGACGTCAGGATGATGCCGGGCACCAGGATCGAGTCGAATTTGCCGACCATCAGGGTGAGCACCAGAATGAGCGCCCAGAGAAAGGCGCGGGAGAGAAACTCGCGGGCCTCGTCCTCTTCGTCTTTCTGACCCGCGAAGTCCAGGCGGTAGCCCTCGGGGAGCAGCTCCGGAAGATCCGCGAGACGGCGCTCGGCCTCGCGGCGCACGGGGTCCGCCAGGCTCGGTTCGGTCACCTCCCCCGATACCGTCACCACGCGCTGGCGGTCCTTGTGGTTGATCGACTGCAGGGCCTCGGCCCGGCGGACCTGGGC
Organism: Acidobacteriota bacterium; assembly: GCA_039027015.1. Lineage (GTDB taxonomy): Bacteria > Acidobacteriota > Thermoanaerobaculia > Multivoradales > J023 > JAUIJL01. Next base: position 1,606 of record JBCCLG010000398.1, read on the forward strand.
GACCCCGCCCAGGGGGATGGTCTGGCCGCCAGGGCCGGGCAGCGGCAGCAGCCGCAGCTCGTCCAGGGACGAGCGATAGCCCTCGGCCAGCCGCACCACGACGTCGATCTCCTCATCGCCCCGACGATAGGTCGAGGCGTCGCTGCCGTTGATCGCCGTGCGCACCGTGCTGGCGACGTCCGTCATGGTGAGGCCGAGGCGCGAGGCCTCCACGCGATCGAGGTCGATCACCACCTCGGGACGCGCCAGGTCGAAGTCGTCCTGGAGCGAGACCAGCCCGGGAATGCCCTCGAGGGCCGCGCGTACGCGGGCCGCGGCGGCGCCGAGCACCTCGAGGTCTTCGCCCGCGATCTCGATGGCCAGCGGAGCACCGAGCGGCAGATCGTCGCTCAGGCGGTCGACCTCGATCAGCGCGCCGGGCACCTGGCCCGCCAGCGCGCGGGCCTCCTCGAGGGTTTTTCTGGAGCTTTGGGTGCGCTCCTCCGAGGGCACCAGGTCGAGGCTCAGGCGGCCGCTTTGGGGTGACGGGCCGTCGGCGCCGAAGCCGTCGCTCTGGCTGCCCTCTCCGATCGCCACCGCCAGCACGCGCACGTCGGGCAGGCCCGAGAGTCGCTGCTCCAGCAGGCTCCCGACCTCGGCCGTGCGCTCGATGCGGCTGCCCGGGGGAAGATCGAAGTCGACCTTGATGGCGCCGGGCCGCTCCTCGGGGATCAGCTCGATGCCCGGATTGAAGCGCGCGAAGAGGCCCGCGATCGCCACCAGGGTCAGCAGAGTGAGGCCGAGGGTCCAGCCGGGGCGATCGAGAGAGCGCACCAAAACCCGCCGGTAGCGCTCCAAAAACCGATCGCCCCAGCGCGCGAAGACCCCCGGCTTGCCCACCGAGGCGGGCGCGGCGCGCATGAAAACCGAGCACATCACGGGATTGACGGTAAACGCCACCACCAGCGACGCGAGCAGCGCCAGGATCACCGTGCGAGGCAAGAACGACATGAAGTCGCCGATGATCCCCGGCCAGAAGAGGATCGGCGCGAAGGCCGCGACGGTGGTGAAGGTGGAGACCGCGATGGCGCCGCCCACCTCCTCGGTGGCCACCCTCGCCGCCTCGAGGCGCGGCGTTCCCTCCTGCATGTGGCGGTAGATGTTCTCGATCACCACCACCGCGTTGTCCACCAGCATGCCCACGGCGAGCACCAGGGAGAAGAGGACCACCATGTTGAGGGTCAGGCCCGACATCTGCAGCGCGATCATCGTGAGCAGCATGGAGAACGGAATGGCCAGCGCGACGAAGGCCGAGTTGCGCAGGCCGAGGGCGAACATCAGCACCACCAGCACCAGGATCAGGCCGGAGAGGATGCTGTTTTCAAGATCGCGCACCATCTGGTGGATGTCGACGCTCTGGTCGGCCAGAAACGCCACCTCGACGCCCGCCGGCCACCGGCTCCGCTCGCTCTCGACCAGGGCGCGCACCCGATCGACCACCTCGATGATGTTGGAGCCGAGCCGCTTTTGGACCTGCAGCGAGACCGACTCCCGGCTCTCGGCGCCGCCGAGGGCGATGCGCGAGAAGGACGCGCGCTCCTCGAAACCGAAGCGCACCTCGGCGACGTCGCGGATAAACACCGGAGCGCCGCCCTCGGCCTTGATCACGAAGTCGGCGACGGCCAGCGGATCGACCACCTCGCCCGGCACGCGCACGGCGTAGCGCAGGTCGCCGAGCACCATGTCGCCGCCGGGGATCGAGACGTTCTCCTCGCCCACCGCGTCCACCACGTCGTCGAGGGAGAGTCCGTAGCTCGACAGCCGCCGCGGATCGACGTCGATCTGCACCTCGCGCTCCAGCCCGCCGATCACCGCCGCGCGCATCACCCCGGGCAGGGCCTCGATCGAGTCCTGAAGGTCTTCCGCCAGCTTCTTGAGCACCACGGGGCCGAGGTCGCCCGCCAGGTGCACCTGCAGAATCGGCTCGGCCGAGAGGTTGATATCGCGCAGCAGCGGCTCTTCAGCCTCCTCGGGAAAATCGACCTTGGCCAGATCGACGCGGTCCCGCACCTTCTGCAGGGCAGCGTCTACGTCGCTGCCCGAGGCGAACTCCGCGGTCAGCATGGAGAGGCCCTCGCGCGACTGCGACTCGAGCTTCTCGAGGCCCTGCAGGCCGGCCAGCTCGCGCTCCACCGGCACGGTGATCTGCTTTTCGACCTCGAGCGGCGCGGCGCCGGGATAGGCGACCTGAATATAGATCAGCGGCACCTGGATGTCGGGGTTGTTCTCCCGCGGCAGGCTGCCATACGCCAGCAGGCCGAGCAGGGCGGACGCCGCGGCGACGAAAAAAACCGTCGCCCGGCTGCCGAGGGCGAAGCGGACGACGCTCATGATCCCAGGGCCGCGCCGGCGCTCGCGTCCCCCTCCTCAACGCGGGAGGTCAGGATCTCGACCTCCTGCCCGGGGCTGACCCGCCGCTGCCCCTCGATGACCACGGAGTCGCCTGCCTCGAGCCCGGAAAGGACCACCGCGTCGTCTCCCAGGACCGCCCCGAGCGTCACCTCGCGCCGAGAAACGCGGCCGTCCGGCAGGGTCACGTAGACCGCCTGGGCCTGCTCCATCTGAAGCACCGAGGAGAGGGGCACCAGAAGGGCCGACTCCAGCTCGAGTCCCGCCAGGCGCACCCGCGCCGACAGGCCGGGCCTCAAGAGGCGCTCCGCGTTGTCGAGCCGGACCACCACCTCGAGGGTTCGCGTGGCGGGATCGAGCTCGGCGCCGAGGCGCACCACCGGGCCCTCGAAGACTCGATCCGGATAGATGTCCACCGTCACCCGGGCTCTCGCGCCGACCTCGAGGACGGGCACTTGGGAGGCCGGCGCGGAAGCCGTGACCTCCACCTTCGAGACGTCCACCAGCTCGAGGGCGCGCTGGCCGACGGCGGCAAAGTCGCCCACCTCGCGGTAGGTCGCCGTCACCGAGCCCGACCACGGCGCCTTGAGGGTGGCCTTCTCGAGCTGCAGGCGCGCCGAGCGCAGCCGGGCCTGCGCCACGTCCCGCGCGGTGAGCGCGTCGAGAAATTGAGCCTGGGTGATCGAGCGCCTCTCGAGCAGGGCCTCGGCCCGCCCGAATTGGGCCAGGCGCTGGCGAGAGACCGCCTCGGCCTCCGCCAGCTGGCCGGCAAGGGAGCGGGTCTCGACCTCCATCAGGAGCTGGCCGGCGCGCACCCGCTCCCCGGCCCGCACGCGCAGCGACTCGACCACGCCCGCGACCTCCGCCGCCAGAACCGCCCGGCGACGCGGTCGGATATCGGCCGGCAGCTCTACGGTGGCGGTCACCGCGCGCGGCTCGAGACGCAGCACGCGCACCGCCGGCGGCGCGGCTTCCCGGGAGGCGGAATGCTCCGCCGCGCCCGAGCTCTCCGCGGGCTCGCCGCAGCCCGCGGCGCCCAAAGCCGCCGCCAGGGCCACCGCGCCCAGGCGGGCGGGCAGGCCTGGGGCAAAGCGGAGGGCGGACGGCGGCGCCGAGGGCGCCTGCGGTCTCCGTTCCTTACCTCTGCTCCGGTTTCTATTCCTCGCCATCCTCGCCTCCGCCTTGAAGATCATCCCGAGGGTCTCCGAGCCCGAGGCTCGCTGTGGGCATCAGACCGACCGTCCGCTTGAGGCGCGCCTCGGCCTTTCGCGTCTCGAAATCCGCCCGGGTCGCCGTCAGCTGCTGACGCACCGCCCGATCGGCAGCGTCGAGAGCGTCGGCCTGAAGAGCCACGCCCAGCCGATAGCTCTCGTCCGCCACGCGCGCGGCTTCGCGGGTTGCCGCCGCCGACTGGAGGGCGGCGTCGCGCCGGGTGCGGCCCGTCTCGAGGTCGACCAGCGCCTGCTCGACCTCGGCCCGCGCCTGCCGCCGCTGCTCGATCAGGCGCAGGCGCTGCTGCTCCCGGCGACTGTCGAGCTGCACGAGCTCGCCCTGTCGCCTGCCGCCGTCGAAGAGTTGCCAGGAGAAGCCGAGCTGCACCCGCC
>JBCCLG010000399.1:0-5587 GCA_039027015.1 Acidobacteriota bacterium
ACCGCCGCGGGCGCCTCGAGCCAGGTCTCGTTCGTGGTCGACGTCGACCCCGGGGTCACGGCGACGCTGAGCAACACCGCCACGGTGTCCGGCAACGAGGCAGACCCCAACTCCTCCAACAACGCCGACACCGAAACCACCGGCGTCGCCGCCAGCACCGACCTCGCCCTCGCCAAGAGCGACTCCCAGGACCCGGCGATCGCCGGCAGCCAGCTGACCTACACCCTCGAGGTCACCAATGGCGGGCCCTCGAGCTCGACCGGCGCGACGGTGGAAGACGCCCTGCCGACGGGAACGTCCTTCGTCTCCTCCGCCGACGGCTGCACGGTCTCCGAGGGCGTTGTTTCGTGCCCGATTCCCGGCACCGCCGTGGGCGGCAGCGCCTCGGCGTCCTTCGTGGTCGAGATCGACCCCGGCGTCACGGCGTCGCTGAGCAATACCGCCACGGTCGCCAGCAACGAGACGGACGCGAATCCGTCCAACAACTCGGCCACCGAGGGCACGGCGATCCGCGCCGAGGCCGACCTCTCCCTGACCAAGACCGACGGTCAGGATCCCGTGGAGCAGACCACCTTCGCCTACACCCTCGAGGTCGGGAACGCCGGCCCTTCAGACGCCACCGGCGTGCTCGCCACCGACACCCTGCCGAGCGCCCTCACCTTCGTCTCGTCCGCGGACGGCTGCACCGAGAGCATGGGGGTCGTGACCTGCAGCTTCGGGGCCCTCGAAGCCGGGGCCACGGCGACGGCGGTCTTCGAGGTCAGCTTCGATCCCCTGACCGCCCCCGCCACGGTACTCAACACCGCGACGGTGTCGAGCAGCGACAGCAATCTCAGCGACCCGGACTCCGGCAACAACAGCGACCAGGAGGAGACCACCCTCGACGGTGAAGCGCCGACGGTCACCGCCCTGCTCACCCCGGCAGGGCCGCTCGACGCCGCCTGCCCCGCCATCGGCCTGCCCCTCGCCGAGCTGAGCCTCACCTTCAGCGAGCCGATGGCCGATCCGGCCGGCGACTCGGAGGCCGCGGACGTCACCAACCCGAGCAACTATTTGCTGATCTCCCCAGGGCCCAACCGGGTTTTCGACACCGCCTTGTGCGGCGCCTTGGGGGGCGACGACACCGCCGCCGGCACGGCGCAGACCGTCGTTTACGACGGCGCGAGCCAAACCGCGAGGGTGCTGCTGGCGCAGCCGATCCAGGGAGGGCTCGTGCGCCTTTTGGCCTGCGCCGCCGGCCTCACCGACGCGGCGGGCAACGCCCTCGACGGCAACGGGGACGGCAGCGGCGGCGACGACTTCTCAGCCACCCTGAGGGTCGACGCCGGCAACCTGCTCGAGGACGGCAGCTTCGACTGCGGCGATCTCGCCGCCTGGACGCCGGTGGTGACCAACCCGGCGGAGGCCGTCTGGAGCGCCGAGGATTTCCAAGGCTCGGCCGAGTCGGGTTCGGCGGCGCTCACCAACCTGACCGCCAGCCAGACCTTCCGGCTCGAGCAGTGCGTGGACGCCGTGGCGGGCGGCGAGGCCTACACCTGGCGCGCACGCACGCGCCTTGCGGCCGCCGCGAGCCCCGAGCTGGCCCTAGGCTGCGACTTCTTCGACGCCGCGGCCTGCGCGGGCGGCTCCCTCGGCACGGTGGAGGGAACGGCGAGCCTCGCGGACACCGCGGGGGCGTGGCCGCAGCTCTTCTCGGGGCTGGAGGCGCCCGCCGGCAGCGCGTCCGCGCTCTGCTTCGCGGAGCTTCGGGCCGCGGGCGGCGAGAGCTTCGACCTCAACCTCGACGCCCTGCGCCTCGAGATCGGCGCGGCTCCGCTCTTCGCCGACGACTTCGAGTCCGGCACGTCGGCGGCGTGGTCGCGAACGGAGCCCTGAGCCGCTCGAGCTGCCGAGCGCCCCCGACGCCGAACGCGGGCGACCGCGGCCTCGCCCGCGCGGCCTTTTGCCGAGCCGCGGCTAACCCGCCCTTCTCACGAGGAATCTGTTGCGAATCCGTATCTACCTGAGATTGCTTCGTTTTACGCGTCCCTCGCAGCTCGACGTACCGCTAGCGGCCCTCGCGCTTGGCCCTCAGCTTCTCGAGACAGCGCGCCTTCATGGCGGACAGCTCCTCCGAGCACGGCTCGCACTCCTCGCCCAGGCTCTTCGCCGCCCTGGTGATGGTGTCCATCTGCTCCGCGTAGGCCCGGCAGCCGGGGCACAGCCAGGCGTGGATGCGGACCTGGATCCGGTGGAGCAAACCGCGCTTTTCGCAGCGGCCCGAGGCTAAATCTTCGGCCACTTCTTTGCAGGTCAACATCACCGGACTCCTTGGGATTCGAGGCAGCCCCGGACCCGATTGCGGAAGCGAAACTGCATCACGCCGAGGTTGGTGGCGGAGACGCCGAGAATCTCACAGATCTCCTCGGTCGACAGGCCCTCGATTTCGCGCAGCACGAAGGCCATGCGCTGGGCCGCAGGCGCTGATCGCATGCAGCCCGAGAGGATCGCGCGAACCTCCGAGGCCTCGAACTCCGCCAGAGGGGAGCGCGGGGGCGCCGACCAGCGGCCGTTGTCTCCAAAGGAGGGCTCGTCGCCGTCGCCGGCCTCGTTCTCTTCGAGCGAAAGCTCTCTTTGGCTGCGGCTCGAGAGGCGACGCTGCTCTTTGATCTTGTTGTAGAGGATGCCGAAGAGCCAGGTGCGAACGCTCGAGCGACCCTCGAAGGTCCAGGCCTTCTCCACCACGGTGGCGAAGGTTTCCTGGGCGACGTCCTCGGCTTTTTCCGCGTCGAGGCCGGCGCCCCGCGCGGCGCGGTAGATCGACTTGAAGTGTTCCTGAACCAGGGCGTCGAGGTCGAGATTCTCCTCGGCGCGGCCTGGAGGCCGATCGGGATGACGGCGACTCATGGAAGTGTCTCCGGAGCGGATACAAAAAATTCCACAGGGGGTGTAAGGAGATTGGGTTGAAGCGCACTCACGTTCCAGAAGGGCTCGGTCGGGCGATCGCCAGGCCGGTCCCTCTCTAGAACCAAGGAGCGCATCATGAGATTCCATTTTTCTGGCGATACGACCCATACTCGCGACCGAAGGCCCCCCCTGACTCTCCTCGTAGCCTGGACTCTGGCCCTTTTCCTCTCCGCCGGGGCGGCGTTCGCCTTCGACTTCCGCCTCGAAACAGAAAACGACTTTTTGACCGGCGACAACGAAGACGACCTCTACACCTTCGCGGTGGCGCTCGAGGTCGAGCACCGCGGCTCCCTGTGGTCCCTGAGGGAACAGGCCTTCACCGACCGCGAGGCCGGGGTTCGCTTCGATGAAACCCAGCTGGCGGTCGGCCGCGAGCTGAACTACTTCGGGCCCTGGAACGCCTACGGAGAGATCGGCGCGGTGCGCCTGGGAGAAGGCCTGTTCGGCGAGGAAGCCCAGAACGCCCTGCATTCCCTGATCGGCGACGAGGAGGTCGACCTCGACTACGTGGCCGAGGGCGACCTCTACGGCTCGGTTTTTCTGCGTCTCGACCGCCTCTTCCGGATCGGCCGCGAGCTGACCGCCGGGCCGCGTCTCGAGGCCTTCGCGGCCCCGGGCTTTCGCTCCAGCGCCCTGGCCGGAGTGCAGATGCAGTGGAGCGGCTGGAGCTTTCTGGACGTCGAGGCGCTGCTCGGAGCCCGCTTCGCCCACTCCTCCCTCGACGTCCTCTCGCCCCACCTCGAGTCCGCCGAGCTCGCAGCTCGGCTCGCCCTGGTGATCCGAGACCGGCTTCTGGTCACCTGGAGCTACAATAAGCACGGCACCGGCCGCGAGCATTTCGCCCTCGGCTATCGCTTCGGCGCCGGGGACTCGGCGGAGGGGTCCGGCGCCTCCGCGAAGCGGTGACGGCCCTCCCGGCGGCCGGCGCGGGGCGCCGGGAGATTTCGTCTCCGCCGGCTCGCTCCGCGGGGTGAATCTGCGCGGGTGAATCTGCGCCGCCCGTCCGGTGAGGAGGTGCGTTAGGCTGCGGAGACGTTGCCGCGCCCCTCCTCCACCGCTCTTCGAGAGACCCTGATAGCCGCCGCCGTCGGTCTCTTCTGCGCCCTGGGCCTCGCCCTGGTCCTGCTGCCCCTATGGCGCAGCGGCTCCCTGGTGCTGGGCTTTAACGACGGCAATATCGAAGGCGTGCTGTCGCCGATCTTCAGCTATCCGGGCAGCCTGACGCGAATCTGGGACGACCACTTCTACTTCGGGCGTGGCGATATCGGCATCGGGGTGTGCGGCTGGAGCCTGCTCGAAACCCTCCTCGGCCCCTTCGCCTACCGCCGCTGGGCGCCCCTTCTCGCGGTGGCCCTGGTAGCCGCCGCGGGCTTCTGGGCGTCCCGCCAAACCGGAAGGTCGAGGCCCGCGGCGGCGGTGAGCGGAGTCTTCCTCGGCCTGTGCGGCTGGACGGCGACCGCCCCGCTCTCGGGCTTGCTCGGCCGCCCCCTCGCGCTTCTGTGGGCCGCGCTCGCCCTGGGCCTGATCGAGCGCAGCGAGTCCCGCGAGGGCCGAGGGCCGCTTCTCGGCCACGCTCTCGCCGGCGGCGCGATCGGCCTCTCGATCGCCGAGACCGCCGACGTCGGCGCATTCTTCGCCCTGGCGGTGGCCGCCTGGTGGGCGCTGGCCGCCCGCCCGCCGGGCGAGACTCTGCGCCGCTGGCGCCGCCACCTGCCGCGCCTGGCGCTGCTGATCTCGGTCAGCGCTCTGGTGGCGAGCCATACCCTGGTCAAGATGAGCTCCACCGAGCTGGCCGCCAGCCTGTCGATGGAGCAAAGCGCCGAGGCGTCCTGGGATTGGGCGACCCAGTGGAGCCTGCCGGCCGTCGAGACCCTGTCTCTGGCGGTGCCGGGATTCCACGGCGCCTCCTCGCGCTCGGACTCCGCGCCGTATTGGGGTCGGCTGGGCCAGACCCCCGGCTGGAGCCCCGGCCAGCCGGGCTGGCGCCACTTCAAGCTCAACGGCTACTTCTTGGGCACCGCGGCGGCGGCCCTGCTGCTTTTTCTCCTGCTCGAGCTGCGCCGCGGCGCCCTGCCCGAAGGCGAGAGGAGGCGGGCGCTCTTCGCCCTGCTCTTCGCGGCCCTCGCCCTGACCCTGGCCTGGGGGCGCTACTTCGCGGTCTATCGCCTCTTTCACGCCCTGCCCTACATGGACTCGATCCGCAATCCGGAGAAGTGGCTGGGGCCGATGTCGCTCTTCGCCGCCCTCGCCGTAGGCTTTGCCGTCGACGCGCTGATCCGCCGCGTCAAGGTCGACGCGAAGGGCTGGGGCCGCTCGGTCGACGCCTTCGCCCTGGCGTCGGCGGTGCTCCTGCTGCTGCTCCTCGGCGCCTTGAGGCCCGACCCGGACACGCTCGGTTCCGCGCAGCTGACGACCGTGGTGAGCACCGGTACCCGGGCCGTGCTCGCCGCCGTCCTCGCGCTGGCGGGCCTGGCCCTCGGCCGCCGGCTGGTTCTCCGAGTGCCGGAGAGCGGACGGCCGTGGGCCATCGCCGCGGTCCTCAGCGCGTTGATCGCCGGCCAGCTGCTGTGGGCCGCCCGCCCCTACGTGGAGATCGTCGACGCGAGCTATCTATCGCGCCCCGCCGCCCTGCTCGAGGAGC
>JBCCLG010000400.1:0-5574 GCA_039027015.1 Acidobacteriota bacterium
CCTACAGGCTGTGGGACCTGAGGCCGGAGCTGGCGCCCACGCGCAGCTGGGTGATCTATTTCCCGCCCAACGATCCGTGGCTGCGCGATGACGTGATCGTGGCGATCGACCGCATGCCTCCGGGCTTTTTTCGCGCCGCCTTTCCCGATCGCGACATCGTGCGCATGAGCTACCACGCCGAGGATCCGCCAATTCGCTTCGAGCTGCTGGCGCGGGCCGGAGAGCGCCCGTGATCGCTCGCCTGCGCAGGCCCATCGAGACGCTGCTCGATCGACGCGTGCCGGCCACCGGCCTGGGGGTTTTCCGCATCGCGCTGTCGATCGTGATGTTCTTCGAGTGGGCGCAGCTGCTCTACTTCAAGGCCCTGATCTTCGACCCGACCCCCTTTCTCGATCCCGACTACCGCTACCACGCGCTCCTCGCCGTCTGGGGCGTGGCGATCCTCTGCCTGCTGATCGGCTGGCGCACTCGGCCGGTCTCGGTGATCAACTACATGGCGACGGTGGCCCTGCTGGGACCGCTCAAGGACTTCGAGTACCACTACGACTACGTGCTGCTCGGAACGACCTTTCTGCTGATCTGGATTCGGCCCGAGGCGGCGCTTTCGGTCGACCGATGGCTGGCCAGGCGGCGCGGCAGGCCGTGGCGCGACGACGTTTCGGTGCTCTCATACTACGCGCCGCTGATCATGGGCTTGGGCGTGGTCTACCTCGATTCGGTGACCTACAAAATCACCTCTCCCATGTGGCTGGGGGGCCTGGGCCTGTGGCGGCCGTCCTCGATTCCGCCGATGACCTGGCTGAACTTAGGGCCGCTGCTCGACCAGGAAGCGCTGGTTCGAGGACTCAGCTATCTGGTTCTTCTTTTCGAGACGATTTTCTGCTTCGTTTTTTTCCGCCGCGCCTGGCGCGTGCCGATCCTGATTTTCGGCGTGATGGTTCACGTGGGAATCACCATCGCCTTTCCGATCCCGCTCTTCGGCATCGGCAGCGCCATCTTCTACTTCCTGATGGTGCCCTTCTCCTTCTGGCGCCGCGTGCTGCCCACCGCTTCCCTCGCCTGGGAGCAGCCACAGCCCGCAGAGCCCGCGCTGAGGACGCGCCGCGCGAACGCGGTCCTGGCCCTCGTGGCGGTGCTCGCGCTCTTCCAGGCCGGCGCTACCTACCGCTCGGATTTGATGCGGCCCATGTGGCGGGACGTGGCGTCCACGCAGATCGGACGGGCGTGGAAAACGGTGGTGGCCGCGGTCGCCAAGCCTTCTCGAATGCTTCTGGGAGTCACGCCGCACCCGGTCTTCATGGACAGCCACTTCGACGGCTATAGCGAGGTTCTCGCGCTGGTTGCGCTCACCGAGGAGGGCGAAGACTGGCTTCCGATCGTCGACCGGCAGGGCCAGGCGGCCTTCCCGAGCTGGGGCCGGGTTTGGGTCGCGACGACTTTCCGCGTCGCCGGACCCTCCCCGAGCCACTGGAGAAAGGTGCGCGGGCTCGAGCGCCACGGTACTTTTTGGATGGTGGTTCGCGGCCATAACCTGCGGACCACGCCGGTCATCATCCGCAGCAAATCGGTCACCGACGCGCGCGCCTTCAGGGCCGGGCTGTGGCGCCAGCAGGCGGCCACACCCTGGCGCGACGTGGGCGTTCTGCGCTGGCGGGGCGACCGACTGGCGGTCGAGTGGAGGCAGCCATGACGAAAGCGAAAATCGAGATCCCCTTCAATCGCCCGACCTTCGCGGGCAACGAACTGGCCTACGTGGAGCAGGCGGTGAACCGAGGCCATATCTCGGGCGACGGCCACTTCTCTCGCCGCTGCCACCGGTGGTTCGAAGAGCGGCTCGGCGTCGGCCGGGCGCTTTTGACCACCTCGTGCACCCACGCCCTCGAGCTGGCGGCGCTGGCCCTCGAGGTCGGCCCGGGCGATGAGGTGGTGATGCCCAGCTACACCTTCGTCTCGACCGCCAACGCCTTTGCCCTGCGCGGCGCCAAGCCGGTTTTTTGCGACATCAGGCCGGACACCCTCAACCTCGACGAGGCGAGTCTCGAGGAGACCATCACGCGGCGCACCCGCGCGATCGTGCCGGTGCACTACGCCGGGGTGAGCTGCGAGATGGACTCGATCGGCGAGCTGGCCCAGGCCGCCAGCGCGGCGATCGTGGAGGACAACGCCCACGGCCTCGGCGGCACCTACAGGGGGCGCCAGCTCGGCAGCTTCGGCGCCTTCGCCACCCTCAGCTTCCACGAGACCAAGAATCTCACCTGCGGCGAGGGCGGCGCGCTTTTGATCAACGATCCGGAGCTCGCGGCCAAAGCCGAGATCGGGCGCGAGAAGGGCACCGACCGCTCGAGCTTCCTGCGCGGCGAGATCGACAAATACACCTGGGTGGGCCTGGGCTCCAGCTACCTGCCGTCGGATCTGCTGGCGGCTTTTCTGCTGGCGCAGCTCGAGTCGCTGGACCGCGTCCAGGCGGAGCGTGAGCGGGTCTGGCGCGGCTATGTCGAGCGCCTCGCGCCGTGGGCCGAGCGCGCCGGGGTGGCCCTGCCCGCGGTGCCCGAGGGCTGCTCGTCGGCCTATCACCTCTTTCACCTCATCTGCCCCAGCCGCGAACGGCGGGACGCGCTGATCGCGGGGCTCGCCGAGGCCGGCGTGCAGGCGGTCTTTCACTACGTGCCGCTCCACCTCTCGCCGATGGGCCGCAAGTTCGGCTATCGCCCGGGGGATTTGCCGGTCACCGAGGACCGGGCCGAGCGCCTGGTGCGCCTGCCCTTCTTCCGCACCCTCACCGAGCCCGAGCTAGACCGCGTGGCGGCCGCCGTCAAGGCCGCGGCCGCCGGCTGGTAGCCGGGCGGGCGAAGTCAGCCCTCGCCCTGGCGCCATCCCCACACATACCAGGGGGCGCGCTCGAAGCCCACGTGGGCGATCAGGTCGAGCACCGTGACGCCGGCCTCGAAAGGCTCCCGGCGCTGCGCATACTCGGGGTAGCCGCCGTAGTCCTTCCACTCGAGGGCGATACCGCGCTCGGCGAACCTCGCCTCGCAGCCCTCGAGGTAGCGCCGGGCCGCCGGGCCGCTCACGTAGCGCTCGGCGCCGACCTGCTCGAGCAGCCCCAGCAAACGCTCGACGCGGTCGGCACCGGCCAGCTCGTAGTCCGCGGCGTCGAGCAGCTCGGTCTCGCAGCCCAGGCGCCGGGCGAGGTAGCGGATGGCGAAGCGGTTGACGTCGATGAGGCGCGGCCAGGGCTCGCCGCGGTAGAGCCCGCCGAGCAGCTCCGCCAGCTCGTCCCAGTGCGGGGCCTGGCCGTAGGCCGCGCGCAGCGACTTCTCGTGCTTGACCCGCCAGCGCTCGTCGCTCGGCACGGCGTCGCGGATCGGCCCCCGGGTCGCCTTGGGCGAGATCGGCACCGTCAGCCAGTGCAGGCCCGACCTGGCGTAGACCCGGTTGCGGTTGCGCCAATCGTTCTTGGTGTACTGGACCTCGTCGTAGAAGACGAAGCGATCCGCGTCGTGGATGAGGTCAAAATACCCCTTCCAGGGCAGGTAGTTGGACTGCAGGACGAAGACGCGCATTCGGGGAGGGAGGAAGGGAGAGAGAAGGAGGCCGAGCCTTCGGCGACCGTGGGGTATCTTACCAACCATGCCGCATGCACCGAGTCGCCCAGAGGAAAGTCCGGAACTGTCGCTGGTGATCGCGCTCTACAACGAGGAGGCCTGCCTCGATGAGCTGATGAAGCAGGTGCGGGCGACCCTCGATCCCGAGCCCTGGGATTACGAGATCGTCTTCATCGATGACGGCAGCGCCGATCGCACCGTCGCCATGGCGGCGGGCTTCGCCGAGGATGATTCGCGGGTCAAGCTCCTCGAGCTGTCGCGCAATCACGGCAAGGCCGCCGCGGTCACGGCGGGAATCGCCCACGCCCGGGGCCGCTACGTACTGATGATGGATCCCGACCTTCAGGATCCGGCCGAGTCGATCCCCGAATTCCACCGCGAGATCCAAAAAGGCTACGAGCTCGTTTTCGGCATTCGCTCAGGCCGACAGGACCCGTGGGCTACGCGGCTGGCGTCGAAGCTGTTCTGGATCGTTCTGAACGGCATGACCGGCCTCAAAATACCGCCCAACCTGGCCGTCATGCGCATCATGAGCCGGCGCTTCGCCGACGAGGTGGCGCGCTACGGCGAGCGGGTGCGCTTCATCGAGGGTCTCTTCATGGTGATCGGCCTGCCGCGCACCACGCTCGAGATCGAGCATCGCGATCGCTTCGCGGGCGAGAGCAAATTCACCTGGCGCCGCCGCCTGCGCCTGGCGGTTGACGCCATCCTCGCGTTTTCTGACCGGCCCATCCGCTGGACCACCGCCACGGGCTTCTTTCTTCTCGGCAGCTCCCTGGTCTACGGCGCCTATCTCTTTTTCCGCAAGCTGCTCTTCGGCATCGGCCTCACGGGCTGGACGTCGACAACCCTGCTGATTCTTTTTATCGGATCGATTCAGATCATCCTGCTCGGGGTGCTCGGCAGCTACGTCGGGCGCCTCTACACCGAGATCAAGGCGCGGCCGATTTACACCGTCGCCCGGCGGTGGAATGTCGACGGCGAGATCCGATGACGCGCCTGGCGATTCTCGGCGCCGGCGAGCTGGGCCGCCAAATCGCCCACCACGCGCCCGCCGCCGGCCTGCGGCCCATCGGCTTCTTCGACGACCCCGCCGCCGCCGCTCGCGAGAGCGCCACGGGCGCGGCCGCTGAGGCCCACGGGCTGCCCGTTCTCGGCGGCCTTCAGGACGCCCCCGCGCGCCGGCGCAGCGGCGATTTCGACGCCGCGCTGCTGGCCGTTGGATACCGGCACCGCGCCGCGCGGCAGAGCCTTTTCGAGGGCCTCTCGGCCGCCGGGCTGCCGTTCGCCACGCTGGTGCACCCGAGCTGCTCGGTGGATCCCTCGGCGACCCTCGGGCCGGGCTGCGTGCTCCTGCCCGGCTGCGTGATCGACCTCGGCGTCACGCTCGAGGCCAACGTGCTGCTCCACGTCGGCTGCTGCATCGCCCACGACTCGCGCCTGGGCGCCCACGGCTTCTGCGGTCCAGGCGTGCGCCTCGCCGGCCGGGTTACGGTGGGCGCCCGCGCGTTCCTGGGCATCGGCACCGTGATCTCAGACCACCTCACCCTCGGCGACGACGTCCAGACGGGCGCCGGCGCCGTGGTGATCCGCGACGACCCGGGTGGCCGGCTGCTCGTGGGCGTTCCGGCCCGCGTTGCGGACCACTAAAAGACAGTTATAAACCTTTCGCCCCGCGCCGGGCGAAACGCATCCGTCGACGCAAGTCGACGGCGGCTTCGCCATGTTCATAAATCTTTTCGGCGCTGATCCCTTGAGAGTGCATTTCCCGCGTGCAGTGTGAGAACCCACCCGATCTCTCACAAAGACGAAAGGAACCGCGATGAACGACGACAAGAGAAACTCGATGCAGCAAGACCTGGAAGAGGCACACCAAGCGGCGCCCGCGGACGCCGGCGGCATCGAGAAACTCAGCGACCAGGACCTCGAGTCCGCGGCGGGCGGCCTGTGGTTTTGCGGTGGCGGTGAC
>JBCCLG010000401.1:0-5562 GCA_039027015.1 Acidobacteriota bacterium
TCCTGCCGCAGTGGGACGGCCCCTTCCTGGTCGAGATCCTCGAAGAGGCCGAAACCGAGAATTATGAATTCCGTCAGGACGAGCAAATCCCGCGCGAGCAGTCCCTTCTGCCCGCGCTTTTCCAAGCCGTTTTCCACGAGCGTCTATGACCGAGATCGATCACCTCTACACCGTGCTTCGTCCGTCGCTGCCCAAAATCAGCAATAAGGCGTTCCGCGCCGCTCTCGACGGTCTTGAAAGCTCCCTGTCCGCCTCGCCCGGCCCGCGCTGCCAGCTGACCCTGCGGCGGCTCAGATTTTGGGGTCAGAAACGAGGGGACTTCCGGTTCTTCCCGGGCGTCAACGTGCTGCGGGCCGGCAACGACAAGGGTAAATCCTCGATCCTGAAGCTGATTCACTTTTGCCTCACGGGCAAGAACGACCTCAAAAAAGACGTCGACAGCTGGATCGAGTTCATCGAGCTCTACTTCGAGCTCGACGGCAAACCCCACGCCATCGAGGTGCACAAAACCCGCAGACCGCGCGGTCGCCTGGTGACCTGCAGGCCGGATCGACCCGAGGATCTGGAGCGCGCCGAGGTGCTGACCGAGTTTCGCAACGGCAAGCATATGCAGCAGGAGCTGGAGCGCTTCTTCATGGGTCGCTTCGGCCTGCGCACCCTGATGGGCACGCAAAAGGACTCCCGCAAGCGCTCGGACAAACTCCTCGACGCGCCGACCTCCTACCGCGCCTACGTGCGCGGCCTCTACATCACCCAGGACCTCGGCTATACCGACCTGGTGACCGAGGGCGTGCCTTACGGCAACCTTTTTATGAAGATCGTCGGCATGCTTTTGGGTCTTCGCGGCCTCGACGCGGTCTTCGCCACCGAGGCGCGGCTGGCCCACGTGGAGAACATCCTGGGCAAAGAGGAGCGCTATCACCGGCGGCTCGAGGCGTCCCTCGAAGTGCGAGATATGGCGTCGCTCGACGACGAAATCAGGCGCCTCGAGGACTACGTCGACGGTCTCAAGGTGCAGCGGGCGGGACTTCTGGTGCGGGCCACCTCGAACGACCTCGACCAGCGACTCGCCGAGCTGACCGATCGCCTGGTGGCTCTGGACAACACGCGGCAGATGACCTCCCGCGCCTTCGAGGAGGCCGAGGCCGCCCTGGCCGCCACCGAGAACGACGTACGGGAGCTGGAGGCCGCGGTGGCCAGCGGCGATCTCCTCGCGCCGGTGATGCCGATCTACTGGCCGGGCACCCGCATCGAGCTGACCGCCGAGCAGCGCACCGAGCTGAACGCCGAGCTCGAGAAGAAGGCCAAGGAGCTTCTCACCACCACCACAGGTCGCCTGGCCGAGGCGCGCCGCTCCCTGGAGGCCCAGCAGCGCACCCGCGAGCGGCGGCGCACCGAGCTTCAGGAGCTGAAGTTCCGGGCCGACCAGACCCTGGGTCAACGCCGCCACCTGCAGGCCCAGCTGCGCAGCGCCCACCAGTCGACCGAGGAGCTCGACCGCGAGATCGAGCTGGAAACCCGCTACCTCGGCCGGCTGGAGGCCGAGCGCGAGAACGCCGCGCGCCTGCTCTCGGCGAGCGAAGAGCAGGCGGGCAGCGAGATGCCGCGACTGCTGCGCGAAAAGCGCGTGCTGCAAACCGTGCTGCGCCACCTGCGCACCCAGGACGCGGCGTCCAACGAGCAGCGCAAGCAGGAGTTCGCGCGGCGCGTTCAGGATTTCTGCACCACCATCGGCTTTCCGAGCCTCGAGGACGTCAGCCTCGACCACCACCTCAAGCCGCGCATCAGCCAGAACGGCAAGACTTACTCCTTCGAGGAACTTTCCCCGGGCGAGAAAGTGCGCTTCGTTCTGGCCTTCCACCTGGCCCTCGCCATCGTCACCGCCGAGAACCTCGACAACGGCGCCCATCCGGGCCTGGTGCTGGTGGACTCACCCGGCAAGGAGGAGATGGTGGAGGGCGACTTCGAGGCGGTGGTCAAGCTGCTGTCGCAAATCGAGGTGCAGCACGATCGCTCGATCCAGGTGCTGGTCGCCACGTCGATCCCCGCCATCCGCGGCGCGACGCAGGTTTCCAAACAGTATTTTGTGTCGGACGACGACGAGCCCGTCTTCGGCTGACGGAACAGCCGTGAGCGAGAAAGCTTCTCCCCGCGAGAGACCGCGCCTTCTCGGGGCCGCGGCGCCCGAGCTGCGCGCCACCGCCGATCTGCGGGTCGCCTGCCAGCTGATCGGCGCCTACGAGGCGCCGGCGGGCCGGCAGCGGACCCTGCAGCGCGAGATTCTCGCCACCATCGAGCGCTTTCCGCGAACCGCCCACCTGCGCACCTGCCTACCAGGCCACCTCACCGCCTCGGCCCTGGTGGTCGACGAGCAGCGCGAGCGGGTGCTGCTCCTGCACCACCGCAAATTGGGCAAATGGCTCCAGCCCGGCGGCCACTGCGACGGCGACGCCAACGTGCTCGGAGTGGCTTTTCGAGAAGCCCGGGAAGAGACGGGCCTCGACGCCCTCGCCATCGATCCGCGGGTGCTCGACCTCGACATCCATGAAATCCCCGCTCGCCCCGGCGAGCCCGCGCACCTGCACCTCGACACCCGCTTTCTGGTGATCGCGCCCCGCGACGCCCGGCCGCGGCGCAACGAAGAATCCAACGAGCTGCGCTGGTTCACGCCCCAGGAGGCCCTCGCCGTGGCCGACGACTCCCTGGCCCGCCTGGTGCGTCTGCTGCTGCTGCAAGGGCCGACGCACGCCCAAAGCGAGGACGGCCGCTGAGCAGCGCGGTTAGACTCTCGCCATGCCGTGGCACGACCTTCTGCTGGCGGCCGCCACCGCCCTCGCCTCCAGCCTGCTGACGCTGGCGCTGGCGGGCGCGCTCTACCGCCGGCGCCTGCGCGACGAAATCGAGCGGGAAATCGAGGAGAAGATCGAGGCGGCGGCCCAGCGCCTCGGCGAAGAGGTCGAGCGCAAGGTGCGCCAGGGCGTGCGCGACGGCATCCGCGACGGCGTCGCCTCCCTGCCGTCGACCGAGGTTTTGGCGGACGCCACGCGCACCGCCGCCCGCTCGGGCGTCGACCTGCTCGGCGGCCTCCTCGGGCGCTCCCAGCCGCGGCGAGACGATCGCGAGTGAAGCGCCGCCGGCTGTCGGCTGTCGGTAAGATGCCGACATGAGTCTTCTGACCGTGCACGGAGTCTCCGTCGCCTTCGGCGGGCCGCCGGTCCTCGACGGCGTCGACCTGGCCGTCGAGAGCGGCGAGCGCCTGGCCCTTCTGGGCCGCAACGGCTGCGGCAAATCGACCCTGCTGCGCGCCCTGGCGGGCGCTATCGACCCCGACGAGGGCGAGATTCGCCTCGCCTCCGGTCGGCGGCTCGGGGTGCTGCCCCAGGAGGTGCCGCGCGGGCTGCGGGGCGAGATCTTCGACGTGGTGGCCGGCGGGGCGGCCGAGCAGGGCGCCCTGCTCGCCGAGCACCACCGGCTCAGCCTGCTGCTCGCCGAAGGGGCCGAAGGGGCCGCCGAGCGCCTCGACGAGGTGCATCGCCGCCTCGACGCGAGCGGCGGCTGGCAGCTTCAGCAGCGCGTGGAAACCGTGATCAGCCGGCTTCAGCTGCCCGCCCGGGGCACCTTCGAGACCCTCTCGGGCGGCCTGCAGAGGCGCGTTTTGCTCGGCCGCGCCCTCGCCGCCGAGCCCGACGTTCTGCTCCTCGACGAGCCCACCAACCACCTCGATATCGAGGCCATCGAGTGGCTCGAGGGCATGCTGCGTTCCTGGACGGGTGCGCTGATCGTGGTGACCCACGACCGCGCCTTTCTGCGCGCTATCGCCACAAGGATCCTGGAGCTCGACCGGGGACAGCTGCGCGACCATCCCGGCGACTACGCCCGCTACCTCGAGGCCGCACAGCACCGCCTGGCGGTGGAGGCCGAGCACCGGGCGAAGTTCGACAAGAAGCTGGCCCAGGAGGAGGCGTGGATTCGCCAAGGCATCAAGGCGAGACGCACGCGCAATGAGGGCCGGGTAAGGGCCCTCGAGAAACTGCGGGAGAAAGCCCGCGAGCGGCGGCGCGTGCAGGGCCGTGCGCGCGTGCAGCTCGAGGATGCCGAGGCCTCGGGCAAGAGGGTCCTCGTGGCCAAGAACCTCGAGTTCGCCTATCGGGCCGCCGGGGCCGCAGCGGACTCAGAAGAAGGCGGCGACGACGCCCGGGCGAGGCCGATCGTCTCCGGCTTGAGCACCATCCTGTGCCGCGGCGACAAGGTCGGTATTCTCGGGCCCAACGGCTCCGGGAAAACCACCCTCCTGCGCCTGCTGCTGGGTGATCTGGAGCCGCAGAGCGGCACCGTGCGCCCCGGCACCCGCCTCGAGATCGCCTATTTCGACCAGCATCGCGACAGCCTCGACGAGGCGCGCACGGTGGCCGATAACGTGGCCGAAGGGGCCGACAAAGTGACGATCGGCGGCAAGACCCGCCACGTGATCTCGTACCTCGAGAGCTTCCTCTTCACGCCCGCGCAAACCCGCGGCCCGATCAGCGCGCTGTCCGGCGGCGAGAGAAATCGTCTGCTGCTAGCCCGCCTCTTCACCCGCAGCTTCAACCTCCTGGTGATGGACGAGCCGACCAACGATCTCGACGTCGAGACCCTCGAGCTGCTCGAGTCGCTGCTGGTGGAGTTTGAGGGCACGCTGCTCCTGGTCAGTCACGACCGCGCGTTTCTGGACAACGTGGTCACCAGCACCCTGGTGATGGAGGGCGGAGGGCGGGTCGGCGAGTACGCCGGCGGCTACGAAGACTGGCTGCTGCAGCGTCCCCAGCCAGAGGCCCCGCCCAAACCCAAGAAGAAGGCGGCGCCCGCAAAGCCCGCTGCGGCGGCCTCCGAGTCGCCCGGGGACGCCAAGCCGCGCAAGCTCAGCTACCGCGAAAAGAAAGACCTCGAGGCCCTGCCGGCGCGCATCGAGGCGCTCGAAGAGGAGCAGGGCGCGCTGCACGAGCGCCTGGCCGATCCCGAGA
This sequence comes from Acidobacteriota bacterium, assembly GCA_039027015.1. Lineage (GTDB taxonomy): Bacteria > Acidobacteriota > Thermoanaerobaculia > Multivoradales > J023 > JAUIJL01. The sequence continues at coordinate 5,001 of JBCCLG010000401.1, forward strand.
TCTACCGCCGAGACGGCGGAGGCGAGGTTCAGGAGGCCCAAGCGCGGCTGGCGGCGGTCGATTCCGAGCTCGAGACCGCCTACGAACGGTGGGCCGAGCTCGAAGAGGCGGCCGCTGCCCTGGCCAGGTGAGGGCTCCAATATGGGCCTTTGAGACTCTCAAGTCTCAACCGAACGGACGCGGAGGCCGCGGTCGTCCCACTTCCCGCTTCAGGAGGCTTGGGCATCCCGCGGCCTCGATTGGGATCGAGACCTGACTGGCTCCCTCCATTGAGTTGGGATGGATCCGCAGTCCGAAAATCCGGATGCTATAAACTCCAACTCTCTTGAGTGGACCAGCCGAAGCCGTCTCTCGTTTTCTAGCCGTTAAAAGCTAGGTGTTTTTAAATGAAAGGCAGCAGTGCCAAAACAGCTGTCAGGATCAAGGTGATCCATGCAAAAAACTTCGGTTTGATATCGATACTAAATTTTGTTGCGTTCGCGCCGGTCTCGAGCGCATTAAGCGCCGAGTCTCCCTTCGAGAGTTGATCCAGGGCCTTATCGCCCCTCATTGCTAGAGTAAA